>CBDURK010000277.1:0-4441 GCA_965369645.1 uncultured bacterium
ATTCTGAATATTGATATGTCCGCAGAGAAGTCGGCTTTTGATATATCGATACAGAATACAACCAAAGCGCTGTTTCGCAGCGCCTCAACAGCCGCCAGTTGTGCCAGTTCATCAAGGACATCCTCTGGCTGTATCATCAAACCCGCGCAATCGAACAAAACACACCTGCAATGCGCCAACGAATACGCAGCGCTCAGAACATCTCTCGTGGTTTTCCGCCTGTGCGAGACGATACTCCTTTCTTTGCCCAATAGTTTATTAAGCAAGCTGCTCTTTCCCGCGTTCGGAGCACCGGCAATTCCAACCGCGGGCAAATCAATCACGCTCTCATACCTAATGCTTCCGGCCAGCAGTTCTTCGAGTTGTCCCTTTACCCCGAGAAGTCTTTCGATTACTTCTGCGCCCGATTCCGGCTCGATATCTTCCCCGCTGAAATCCAGCCCCGCCTCGATTAAACTCAGGCAATCAACTATCGCCGAGCGCACCTTTGCCGTAGTCTCCGATAGCCGTCCGCTCAGAAGTTTCTCGGCCGCGTCTAATTGAAATGCGTTCGAGCTTACGATGATTTCGTTCACCGCCTCGGCCTGGGCCAGGTCGATTTTACCGTTCAGATACGCCCGCGCCGTGAATTCCCCCGGGCCTGCCATCCGAAGCCCTCTGCCTAATAAACCGTCAATTAATACTTCAGTAACCGCTGCGTTGGTCTCGATATGAATCTCGGCTATATCTTCACCGGTATAGGAATGTGGAGCAAAAAATAAATACAGTTGCGTATCAATGCTTAGCTCATTATCGACTGATACACTACCGCACACAATCCCGGATTTATTTTTGGTAATCGGCGAATTGAAAATCTGCTCGCAGGTCTCGACAGTTTCCGAACCCGTTATGCGAATGATTACCCTTTTGTCGCAGCTCGGACTGCTGACAGCTACGATTGTATCTCTCAGTTCATACATCCGACATTACCATCGGCCTAAAGCAATCATTGCTGTTTGTTTTTCAACAGCCCCTTCTACATGAATGATAATTGCAGCCGCATTACATATTTTTGTAAAACGGCTTGGGCTTTTTCTTTTTGACCTTCCCGCCGGTCTTGCTCGTTACCGCAACCCGGCCCTGAGATTCGGCTTCTTCCTTTTCCCGGATGTGCTTGCGAATAATATATTGCTCGAAAACGCCGGCAAAAGTGCTGGACATAATATACAAATTCACCCCCGATGGAGCCTTGTATAACATCAATGGAAACATCAGCGGCATCATAATCATCATCATTTTTTGCTGCTGGGCCACCTGCGGATTACTCGCCGCCGACGCCTGGGACGGCATTAGCTTTTGCTGTAGAAAGAAAGCAACGCCCATCATAATCGGCAGCAAATTAAACGATTCTATCTTCCAGCCTAACAAAGGCAGAACTATTACCGTTTGAAATCTATAAAGGGCGTCCGGCATCGAAAGGTCAGTAATCCAGAACGGTAAAAATGCCGCCCCTCGAAGGTCGATACTGGCATACACCGCACTCCATAATGCAATCCAAATGGGCATCTGAACCATCATTGGAAGAAAGCCCATAATCGGAGAAGCGCCCTGCTCCCGGTAAAGCGCCATCATCTGTTTGTTCATTTCAGCCTTGTTGTTGGCGTATTTTTTCTTTATCTCCTCGGACATCGGAGCCAGCTTGCTCATCTTGCTCATCGATATCTGGCTCTTCTTGGTAATCGGATGCATGGCCAGTCGCATCAGGAATACTAATATAATAATGGCCACCCCGTAGTTGCCGATAAAGCCGTACATCCATTTCATCAGGGCCAGTATCCCGAACGCCAGTGGCTTGATAATCTTCGCCGGGCAGCAGCAACCCATAAAATCTATCGTCTGAACAAAACCCAGCTTTCGATACTGCTCGTTCTTATCGAAAAGACTTTTATCTTTAGGCCCGATATACAACTGGAAGTTATATGTTTTTGAACTGTCGGCCTGACCCGTCGCGGCTAAGGTACTTGACGCGATTTTCAAATCCAGCCCCATCGCTTCGTCGCCGCTGTCGGCTTTGCGGTCTCCATCGGGATTGTAAAGTTGCCCCATCTTGTCCGTTACCCAGTCGCAGTAGTCTTTGCCTTCATCGGGAAGCGGAACTACTATCGCCGCAAAGTATTTACTGACCGATGCCACCCAGAGAAGGTTTGATCCTGGGCTGGTCAACGGTCTTTCGCGGATTGCCTCATCGAGGCCTCTCTTGGCCTTGTCGATGTCTTCCTTTGGCATGTTGCTGTTTTTTGCTATGGCGAAGTCGCTCTTTGCCCTTTGGAGGTTTCCCTGTACCTTTATGAGCGCTTTCTTATCATGTCTTGCACTGACAACCTGTCCCTGAGGATTTCTAAAGCCGGCCACGACCTTTCTCATATCCGTCCGGATTCCCTCTCTGCCAAGTCCGCCCGGACCGGATAAATTGAAGCGGACTTTCTGCTGCGTATCGCTAAGATTCTTGACCGTTATATTGCATTCCAGAAGATAGCTGCCCGTGATGATTTTATAGGTTTTAGTAAGTTTCAAAACCTGCTCATTCGTATCCTGGATTTTTATTGTCGTTTCAAAGCGGGCTGTTTGCGAACCATCAGCCGCTTTTTCCACGCCGAAGCTCTTCCAGTGCAATTTTTGCAGAGGTAATGCACGCTTCTGCTGATAAAGAACATCATTTTGAAAGCCGGTATTTGCCATCGACAGAATCTCACTGCCGTCGGCCTTATATATGGGGGAAAGAATATCTAATGGCTGGGGATTCTTGTAATCACGGTCGTCGAATCCGCTGAAGGTTGCTCTTCTTATGGCTGCGCCTAATGAGCTTAGCTCCAGCTCAAAATTATAGCCGCTGTTGGGATCCACCGAGCCAAGCATAATGCTTGTAGCCGCCGCACTATCAGCTCCGAAAGTAACAGAAGTGTCTGCTGTCATCCGGGGAGGTTCCTCGGATGGCGTATTCGCCGCTCCGACGTTCTCGTTACCTGTAGTGCTTTGCAGTAAGATGCAGGTTCCTGAATTTGGCCCCAGGCAATCAACAACCCCGGACTCTACTACAAGCCAGCCGCATAAAACTACAAAACCAGTCACAACCAAAGCTAAATATCGCATTTCGTATCTCTTATTTTAATTCTGTTTCGGCAACTACTTTTTCAATAGTAAATAATCAATTGCCTTTATCTTCCGTTCTGCAGCCGCTCTGCATGGAAGTTGTCCAGCCGGTCGATTGCTAATATCTTTTTCATAGTGCTCTTATAATCATATTCGAGCCGGACAAAATGAATCTCGTTGTTGTCCGCATACGCATAGCTGGCACGGTTGTCCTTGTCCCTGGGCTGCCCGACCGAGCCGATATTGATAATCGCCTTTTCATCTTCGAGAATCGGATAGACATCGCCAAGTTCGGTTGGCAGATAGAAGTCCGGCTCATCGAGAAACACACCGGGCATATGAGTATGACCCACGAAGCAAATGTGTTTGACACGCTCGAACAGCAGCCGTACCTTCATCGGGTTGGTATATACATCGTCGGGAAAGATATATTCGTTAATCGGCCTTCTCGGCGATGCGTGAACGAAATCTATTGTCGCCGCCGTCGTTCCCAGTTTGCTTTTCAGCGTCCTGCGCATCGGCAGCTCACCCAAAAAGCTCCAGCGCTTGTCGCGGGGCTGTTTTTCCTCTTCCGTTTCCAGAACTTCCCGGCTCCAGAAGCTCGCCTGCTCCGCACCGTAGTTGAAATTGGTCGGCTCATAAAAGACAGCATAATCGTGATTGCCAAGGATGCACCACTTGGTCTTGGCGATAATCAAATCGAGACATTCCTTCGGATTCGGCCCGTAACCAACTACATCACCCAGACAATAAATCGTCTTGATACCTCGTTTTTCAATGTCAGCCAAAACAACCGATAAGGCCTCGATATTCGAATGTATATCACTTACTACTGCAAACATAAACACCCTTTTAAGGGGCTTCCCCCCTTGGGGCAGCCGGATAAAATCTACTTTTCTCTATACAGAGAACCACTTTAATAGCAAAAATATTCAAAAAATGCCAGAATATTTATTACCTTTTGAAGAAAACACGATTTTCACTGCCCGAACTCGACAGATTCAAAAAAGACCTTTCTCTTTGGCCGTTAGTGCTGTTATAATACCCGACGTACGAAATAAGGCATTAAAAGACATCCGGAATTTGGTTGTTAATCGCCGGATTTCTCAATTTTGGTTATTTTGCAGAACGAGAGAAACAAATGGTAAATATGAACCTGCTTGAAACGTGCGGGTTGGTGAAAAGATATTCAGGCCGGACTGTTGTTAACGAAGTATCAATTACTATCCAGCAGCGCAGTATTGTCGGGCTGCTGGGAAGAAACGGGGCTGGAAAAACCACGTCATTTAGAATGATTATGGGAATGGTTACT
>CBDURK010000278.1:0-4399 GCA_965369645.1 uncultured bacterium
TTTTTTCTGCCAGATTTCCGCCATTACAGAAGCGGTGATAATGCAAATAAAAACGAAAATCGCCGCTGGTATCGCCGCTTGTTCGCCGAAATGTTCCAGTGCTAAAACCGTCCCTAAGCCGGCGTTCTGCATCCCAATCTCAATTGACAGTGTCCGTCTTCGCCGCAGTTCCATACGAAAAGCAGAGCCTATGCTATAGCCGCATAACATTCCGTAAAGATTAAGTATCACCGCCGTTAACAAAACAAATCCCGTCACCTGTCCCAGGCGGTTCTTATTAAGTGCTATTACCATCGAGCAGATAAATATGATAAATGTAACCGATATTGCCGGGAATATCGGCAGGATCTTTTCGATTTTTTCTTTAAAATATTGCCTTACGCCAAATCCTACAAATAACGGTACTATCACCATTTTTACAACACTTAATACCATTTCCCAGAAAGGAATTTCCAGCCTCGACCCTGCCAAAAAGAAAGTTAATCCCGGCGTCAATAACGGACACAACAGCGTGGATACGGTTGTCAGCGAAACCGAATACGCCGTATCCGCTTTAGCGATATAACACATCACATTACTTGCCATCGCTCCCGGCGCCGAGCCGGTCAGTATTAATCCAACTGTGATTTCAGGCGGCAAACCAAATAGCTTTGCAAGTGCAAATGATCCCAACGGCATAATGCTGAACTGTGCAGCCGAGCCGATTAAAACGACGGTCGGCCTTTTTGCGATTCGTTTGAAATCTTCGATTTGAAGAACCGCCCCTATGCCGAACATCGTAAGGGCGAAGAACCAGTTCATTCCCTTTTCCAGTCGAAGGGCACGCGGTAAAATACGTTCGATGGTTGTCGCAAAGAACCAGGACATCTTCTCCTCAAGCGTCAAAAACACTTCAGGCCAAAAATACGCTACCACCCCAAAGACAATCACCCACACCGCAAAATACTTCGTATAAAAAGTTAATACCTTCTTCAACATATCGAGAAGTATAAACCCCTGTTAATCAATCATTAATTGAAAAAGCGTTCCATTAAACCAAAATGTCTTTATAGTCGGCGCAATATTTCTTCCGTTTGCATGCTCTGCAATGAGTTCCCCTCCAGATATTGTCAAACTGCTCCATAACTTTGCCGACTATTGTTTGATCATCGGTGATAATGCCGGCCTCGAAATTTCTTTTGTGTACGCTCTTGGCCCCCATACCCGCGCCGGTAAGATTGGCACTGCCGCTATAAGCGAATCCGCCGTCGATGACAACAGCTTTAAGGTGAACTCTCGGGCATAAGATTCGTTCCATCCCATCTATCAGGTTCGGGTATTTATCGAAATCCTTTCGAAAGGCTGGCCCGGGCTCTTTGGCATGAAGGAGTCTTATTTCGACATTTTGTTTGACCAAATCGGACAAAATCTCGAGAAAAGGCACCATCCGATCCTGCTTTTCCACATAAAGGTCTTTTAAGTCGGATGTTGCTATCCAGAGGAACCTGCGGGCCTTACCGATTCGCCCGCAAATCACTTTTTCGTATATATCCCTGTCTGTGATGAATTCAAGCATTTCTTTAGTCTCAACTCGATATCCTTAATTCGACATACTATATTCGATATATTAAATACGAGATACGAAATTTATTATCTGATTGATGTTTTGGCCGAATCTTGTTAAACAAATACGCCTATGCCGGACAAAAATAAAAAATATCGCATCGTTATCAGTGCCGCCGAGCCAAGTGCTGATGCTCATTGTGCAGGTCTTATAACTGCTTTGAAGGAAAGTGGTTATGACATTGAATTTGTCGGTGTGGGCGGCCCTAAAATGGCTGAGGCGGGTTGTGAATTGCTGGAAGCTACCGTTGGCAAGGCCGTAATGATTTACAAGGCCTTCACGCACATCTGGCGTTATTATAAATTGATAAAGCGCTTAACCGGTTTTATCAAGAGCAATAAGGTGGATTTGGTTATCGTCTGTGATTCCCCTGCGTTTAACTTTCACATTGCAAAGGCCGCAAAAAGAGCCGGCGTAAAGACGCTTTTTTACGTTGCTCCGCAGCTGTGGGCCTGGGCGAGCTGGCGAATTCATAAACTTCGCAAATGTTGTGATAAACTCTGCTGCATACTTCCTTTCGAGCAGGAATGGTTCGGTCGAAGAGGTATGGATGTGGTTTTTGTGGGCAATCCGTTATTTGATAAGTTGAAGATTGGTTCAGACCATTATAAAAGATATGAGGATTTTAATCTCGCAAAAGCCAGGTTTGCCCTTATGCCGGGTTCGCGTAGCGCTGAGATCGAATCGCTCTGGGGTCCGATGCAGCAGATTGCTCTGCGCTTAAAAGAAAAATACCCGGAAGCAAGCTTTATTACGGTAGCCGTGGATAACGAACGAGAGCAGTTGCTGAAAAAAACGCAAATCAACGGTTTTGATTGTGAATATGCTATTAGTTCAGTTAACGAAACCGCCGGCGCTGTAGATTTTACGATTGTTACAAGCGGCAGTGCGACGCTTGAGGTAACGGCGGCCGGCTGTCCTATGGTGATAATATATCAATCAAGCAGGATTCTATGGCTGCTGGTGGGGCGATTGCTGATAAAAACTAAGTACCTGTCTTTAGTTAATATCCTGGCCGGTAAGGAATTAGTGCCGGAGTTTATGCCTTATTTTACTTCTATTGAGCCGATTGCCGAAAACATTGAGTCACTTTTGCAAGACAAGGACAAACTGACTCGAATAAGCGGCGAGCTGATACAATTAGCTGAGCCGTTAGCTGTGAAAAGAGCCAGCAAGGAGGTAACAAAGATAGTTCTCGAAATGCTGGATTAGGCATTAACTCTAAAACTGCTTTGTCGGAGAACCACACTCCGGACAGACTCTCGTTTGGTCAGTGACTGCGTCTTTTCCTGAGAGGCAATTTCTGCCACAATCGTCACAATAGGTCATGCCACAGTCGGTACACTCATTCCACATATTGGCTAAGCCAGACAATGTTCCATGAACTTTTCCATGAACTCCGTTTCGATCACCGGCATGTCTTTCATCGGTGCACATACATGTTTCTCCAGCCATACTTTTGTCTCCTATGAAAACCAAAAAGAAAGCGATTATTTTGCGTTTCTTACTTCGCTCCCCTGGGTGTTACATGCACCTGCAAATAATGTCTGGTGCACAATAAGAAAAATTAACCATATACAAACTATATCGGATGAGAAAGTGGGAGGATTTAATTAAATCTGGCGGTTATTGCAGCATTAATGAAGGCTCTTTCGGATGGATAATCCTTCTTTACCATGGTTTTATACATCATAAACTTTCAGAAAAATTTACAATTGATGTGTAACCTTTTTGAAATTTTCCCTAAGTACAGAGCGTGTAGAAAAGCTTAATGTGAATCTTTTTAGGAGCTATCTGTTATGTTTAACTTGTGTAGATTCCCATTCTGGCCAATAAGGCCGATATTCGGCCTTGAAGCTTTGTTGGGTTTATTGGCTGTCTTGGGAGTGATTTTTTCTCTGATAATGCTCATCGATTGTCTAAAGCGACCGGCGTCGAAGTTTTCTCATCCCCTAACTAATCAAGGTAAGTATGACAAATTAATATGGGCCGCTGGAATTGCTTTGTCACTTAGTTTTTATTGTGTTGGGGCAATTGCATATTTCTTTGTCATAAAAAGAGCCAAACCTGGGAACAAGGAATAGCAGGCCATAATGTTGACCGATATTTCCCATTGTGGATTTTGGACCTCAAGGTTGAATTGAGCAGTGTGAATTTTAAACAGAAAGCGAAAATGTTTGAGTTCGCCTCCTGTAGCTGCCAGTAATTTCAGCCAATTTGTAGTATATTATGTTATTGAATAGAGGATACTGCTTTTATTCACCTTCTTCATCGTAGTAAAAATCGGCTTCATATTCAAAAACATCACTATTTTCATTTCCATCTTCGTTGGCGGTTGGGTCAACTTCCGGATAGAGAAAATCATCGGAACTTTCATCGTCCAGGTCGTACTCTTCCGCTTGGTCTAAAATCTCGAAATCTTTTTCTTCGTCCCACATACTACCTTCTTTCCATTAAAGTATGAAAACAAAGCTTCACAAGAGGTGTTTATTGTTCGATGTCTGAAACAGCCCAATATTTTGTTAGTAACCGTTAATATATACAAATTTGATAAGAATTACGATTTTTCTTAACATAGGTTCATAATTTTGTTTGCGCTGTGAGAAAATATTTTTCCTTCAAGTTCGAGCTGGAATTTATGCGAAAATAACCGACCCCTGTTCCAGAAACAATTTGGCTCGAGTTCGGTCATATTAGAAAGCAAAATCGTATCTGAGAGGCCTTATAGAGAATCCTTATGACGAGCATTGATGGCGCTAAAGAATATCTTAGAAGCTCAAATCGGTTGACAATCAG
>CBDURK010000279.1:0-4393 GCA_965369645.1 uncultured bacterium
GCCGAAACGAGCGCCATCTCATTCGGGATGTGCACGGCCAGCCGCTCAGGAGGGGAATTTTAGTTGACCACATATATGACATCGGACGCATCGAAAACGTGCACTTCAACCCCTGGTGGAGCATGAAACCGAAATTATTTCAATGGCAAATGGAAAACGGCGAGGCCTTCATTTTCGGAAAGTCCGACTGGCAGTACGTCTATAACACTTTCTGTTTCGGTTACAAAGTCGGCTACAAGTTCATAAAAAGCAGGTCAGGTCAATGCAACGGCAACTTCCTCGGCATCGGAGCTGATGATTGCCACACTGCCCTTGTCGTGGAACACTGCGCCCCTTATGGCCTGTTAATCACCAACGGCGAATTTGTCTCGTTTCACGGGCCGGACCCGACAATGATAGAAATCGAAAAAACAAATACCGGAAGCATTCGTTTTGTAAACTGCTCATTCTGGGGCCCATGCAATCAAATCGCAAAAATAGCAGGCACCGGAACCGTCGGCTTCAGCGATTGCACGCTCGTCCAATGGGGCGGCAAAGACCGAAAACGCCCGGCAATTCAGGTAAAAAGCGGCACCATACTGATCCGCGGATGTGAATTCCGGCAGGACCGCCCCCACATCCTGCTGCAAAAGGATGTCACCCGGGCAATAATTGCCGAAAATATCTTCACCGGCCCGGAACGTATAATCAATCAGTCAGAGGGAAATGTAAAAATGGGCCTAAACGTAAGTGACTAACGCAGGAATCAACGATGCGAATAAATACGAATCGAATCTATTGTTTGATAACCTTTTGAAAAACTAAACTCTCACGCTTACTGTCATTAGGATCAAAAGGCAGCTTGAAATTCGGATGTTTCTTCGTATCTATAACATATTCGGGAAATTTGTATCGGTCGGCCCACCACAATCGCCCATCGGCGGAAACCGAACCGATAAAATAATCACGGGTTTTACCATGCACTACATTGTCACCAAGTTCGACACGAAAATGCTCTATTACAATCTCAACAACCAATTCTCGTTTCTCTTGCGAGTATTGAACTGTCCACTTGCCCGGCTCGAAAAAACCTTCGCCGCCCAATACCATTTGTGTTGTAGTTACCTCTCCCGGCTTTATTCTCACTCTCCCGAGACTAACCACTACAGAAGAAATCTTGCCATCCGGCTCAAAGACAATCTCCCAACCGCCTTTATCAGCTTTCCATCCGCCAACAAGATATTCCGGAAATCCTCCGTCGCCGTCAATAATAACTTCAACGCCGCTTTTGTTCCCGGCCGGACTCTGACAGCCGCCGGGCAGAAAAACAAAGAAACCACAAATCGTAAAGATAAATATATTTTTCATAGGCCAAAATCCATCGATAAATATTAAGCAACGCCGGCACTGCCCGCAAGACAAAAAAAAAGAAGCAAGTCCGAAGACTTACTTCTTTGCAAACTAACTTATGTTAGCCTTGGCTAAGGCTAATAATTTTATTCACTACTCGACGCAGAAACCACCCTTTAATATCTCGGCTCTTCGATTTTAGAATTACTACAAATCCTGTGGACTCTAATCACGGACAGTCCGGAGCCGGAACATCGGGAAGTTGCCAGTTGGCAATCAGGATGTCCAGGTCATTGGTCGAGACGCGATACCCATTTTTACCCTGTGACAGGTGGTCGAAATCAGCACAAATCTGGTTACCTGTCAATGACTCCAAAGGCTTGTTCCACGCTGAAATCAAGATGTCCAGGTCATTAGTTGATACCCAGTATTTATTGCTACCCTGAGAAGCGCCATCTGCGTCACCATGGCACTGTCTATCATACATCCAGCACTCAGGCGAACCTACTGCAAGCCATTCGTCTTTATGCGCACCAGTGTATGACCCATTTGCACCAAATTCGATTGGAACATTGGTTGCCCCGGTCAAATCCACGACTGCTTCTGAAGCATCTTCCAGTACGACATTACCCCGTGTTGCATTTGGGATAACAGTCAGCAGACATGGTTCGCTGCATGTAACGGTGCAGAGCCTTCCCTGCCTGGATGGAGCTTTCGTGTCATAGAGTGAGCCCATTTCGATTGTGATACCATTCGTACCCAGGCCGCCAAGCGCACCCGGGTCATTACCATCAGCCACGGGCGAATAACCGGCCACACCCCAATCGCTGACTTCACCGGTCGCAGGGTCCACAGTAATGAACAGACTGAAATTACCCGGGAAAATGCCGTAACCGTTGTTGTCGTCACCCACCTTGAAATCACTAACAGCATCGATAGTGCCGGCGTCAACTGTAATGTCAAGAGCAAACGCTCTGACCAGTTCAGCCTCATCCGACGAGTAGTCAATCGAGACTACTCCTTCGCCCAGGTCGGTGGCAGTGATAGTAACCGTTGCCCACACTGGTGAAGTGAGCACTGCCACAACCAGAACAAAAAATAACTTTCTCATAGTACAACCCCTTTCTTCTCATCAACACTGTGCAAGGCAAAATACCCTGCTCTCTTGGTTTTGTTCCCTGCCTTGACAAAAAATATAAACACGCTCGTTCATTACGACAGAAAGAAATCTTAAATCATCGAACATAACGCTCCAGCGCCAGCAGGAGCAGCCGGAAATACACACAATCCTTTCCCGATACAACCTCCTTTCCAGCAATTAAGCAAAATATGTGCCCTACAATATAAGCACAGGTTCTAATTGGTGAAGATTAATATTATCCTAACAGAAATTTTTATATATTTCAAGAAAAATTTGCGAAAATCCGGAAATTGAGCCTGAAAACTCATTGATACTACCTGCTGCCAGCAACCAAAGAAAATACACAAAGAAATAAGAACCAATGGCTCAGGGGTGAAAATTAAGTGCAAAAAAACCACGAGTTTGTGTAAAAGTTAAAAAGAAACATAAAAAAACCGGAAAAAATCAGAATTTTAGCTATAATTGCCCGATTTAACACTTAGAAAAGCTGTTAAATGGCCACTTTCAGTTAGTATGGCCAACGGTCTCTATCGGGGCCATTAGTTTAGGCTGATATATTTAATTTTTTTATCTTGTGTAAAGCTAAATTCAACAAATAGCAAATTTATGCTTCCTTGCTGCAAAAAAGTAAGTTTTTTAACAACTTTTTGGTATGTGTATGCAATTTTAATATTTCTATGTTAATGTTGTCATTATGTACAATTTCCTAAAGGGACGACTGATAATTGTAAGACTATGCCTGATTGCGGCCGGTTTGATGCTGGTAGGTATCGGGATAGCTACTATCTATTCTGTTGGTAATCCCGCGGAGCTGAGCCCGGCCAGCGAAACCGGTAATCTGAGCGATCTCTGGAAAATGCAGGTCAGATACACCGTAGTCGCCATATTCGGCTTTATAGCGGTTAACCTGGTCAATTACAGGCGTTTAGGCTCGATAAGCTACTGGTTTTTCGCCGGAGTGCTTGTACTGCTGGTTTATCTGCTGGTCAGCAGATATGTGGTCGAACTGCCTTTTGCGCCGCCGAGCAGACAAGGGGTACACCGCTGGATTGTGCTTCCAAAGCTACCCAGTATCCAACCCTCAGAGTTCTGCAAACTCGCATACATAGTGGTTTTGGCCTGGTATCTGCGATATCGGAGCAATTACCGAAGTCTTAGCGCCCTAATCGGCCCTTTTGCTCTAACCCTCCTGCCAATGGTCCTTATACTCCTTGAGCCGGACCTGGGTACAGTGCTCTTAATGATGCCAATCTTGTTTACAATGCTGTTTGTGGCCGGTGCAAAGGTCAAACATCTGCTGATTATTATACTTATGGCACTTCTGGTCAGTCCGCTGCTATGGTATAAAATGAGGACCTATCAGCGAATAAGAATCAGCAGCGTCGTTCTGCAAAACACATGGGTTCGTGAAAAGGCCGAGAAGTACCCCTGGCTGGGCCAGGTTCTTGTCGGCACAAAATTCAGTGAAAAGCAATGGAAAAGTGATTGGGGCTGGCATCTGATTCGCTCAAAATATGCGGTTGCTTCCGGCGGTCTCAAAGGGTACGGTTTTCGAAAGGGACCCTTTGTCAAATACAACTTTCTACAAGAAAGACACAATGACTTCATCTTTGCCATCATTGCCCAGCAATGGGGCTTTTTGGGCTGCCTGGGCTTGCTCACGCTTTATACTATTATCGTTAGCTGCGGACTGGAAATCGCAGTGCATAACAGCGACCCGTTCGGCAAATTGTTAGCAGTCGGTATTACCGCAATGTTCGTCGTCGAGGTTATAGTAAATGTGAGCATGACCCTTGGACTTATGCCCATAACAGGTCTGACTTTACCCCTTATAAGCTATGGCGGCTCAAGCCTGTTGGTTAGTATGGCATCCATCGGTTTATTAAATAACATCGGACGATGCAGACCTTTTACCGTAGCACC
>CBDURK010000280.1:0-4391 GCA_965369645.1 uncultured bacterium
CCGTGGGATGAGAAAGAGATAACCTTTAACAATAGGTTATTTATTAAGGACCACGTGAAAAGTTTCTTTCACATCCCCCTGAACTTCGGCAAAGTAATGGTAAAGAATATGGAATTGATTCAAAAGGCCGATGCTCTTATGCCTGAGCCTCTTATGCTCTCGGATGAAAAATCTCTTTGGGGTGCTGATTTATACATTGCGGTGACTAAAGAGGTCCCGGGAGCCGAGACGGCAAGGATATCAGGGACTTTTCTGACGAAAGTTTTTGAAGGTCCGTACAAAAACGCCGGGCAGTGGGCGAATGAAATGAATGATTACGTTAAATCAAAGGCCAAAGAGCTTAGCAAAATGTACTTTTTCTATACCACCTGTCCGAAATGTGCTAAAGTTTACGGTAAGAATTACACCGTTATCCTGGCGCAGATTTGAGTTACGATTCGTCTGCAATAAATTGAGGGGCTAAATATCATGTTTGGTAACAGTGCAACAGCTATAACAATTCTGTTTATTATCTTTGCCGCGGGCCTCGGCGCTTTTATAAGAAAAAGAAGCCGCGATAAGTGCCTCAGAGATTTCGAGCAGAATATGGTGACGTTAGAGGATACGGCCGGAAAAACAATATGGGGTAAATTGAGGGTGGAAAATACGGGGCTGGAGTTTGTGTATCCCCAAAAACAAAAAGACGAAGACGGGCACGAAGAGGCCAGCTATATTCTATATAAATATGAGTATCCCAAAATTGGGCTTGTCATCAGGTTCCATGATGAGCTCAGCGATGAAAATAAAAAGGCCCGAGAGAAAGAGCTGGATAAAACCTATCATCCCGATTGGGACCGCAGGCTCAAAAGAAAAACGGCGAATGTTTTGCGGACTGTCAGGGACTCGGTGGTGGAGATTGTTAATCTGGTAATCAGCCAGGCTAAAAAGGCCACGCCGGCGGGCAAGGTGCTCACTTCTCAGGATAAATACGTCACTCAGATGAAGCAGGAGCTGATGGGTTCGGTGGGGACATCTTTTGAGCCTTTGCTGGAACAATACATCGGCCATAAGGTTGTACTGGAGATGATTAAGAGTGATAAGATATTCGAGTACTGTGGGGTGTTGAAGGAGTACACGGCCGAATTTATCGAGATAATGAACGTCAATTACAAAACAACCGATGACCAGCCGGCAAGAACAGCAGACCTTGTAGTGCCTCGCAAACTCGGACTAATCCGGCATCTGGCGGAGTAATTGCGTTAGTTGGTTAAAAGGTGACTTGAAAGTCTGAGTATTTTGGGTCGAGGGGAATTTCCATGATACTCGTTTCTCTAATATAATCGTAGAAATATTCTTTTATATCCTGTATGCAGTCATCGACTTCCTCATCGCGTCCCTGGGCGAGCATTTCAACCGAGCCGTTCGGCATATTGCGTACATACCCTGTCAACTGACGGCGGTTTGCCGCTCTGCGGGCGGTGAAGCGAAAGCCGACGCCCTGGACCCGGCCGGCGAATGTAATGTGCCTGGCAATCATTTTTATTTTACATACCCGAACAAATTCACAATATAAATGTATAGTAATTCCACTCAGTTTTTAATGCAAGTGGCAGCAGGAGAATAAATTAAGGTTCACCGGGAGCTCTAAGTTGAGTATAATCAGGTTGAATTGAAATATCAGTGATTGATTATGGCTAAAAAAACAAATAGACAAATTGAAAGAGATGAGCTTATTTATCAGCTTACCACGCTGGTGGCGGGGGAGTTTTCGCTCCAGGAGGTGCTGGATAAATTAGCTGAAGCGGCGGTGAAGATTGTCGGCGTTAAAGCATGCTCGATTCGGCTGCTGGATGAAGAGGCCGGCGATTTGAAAATGCGAAGCACCTACGGACTCAGTGAAGAATACCGCAATAAAGGCGTGGTCTCGAAAAATGATACCGTGATTAAAGCTGCTTTTGCAGGCCAGGCGGTGGTGCTGGACGATATGAGGGTCGATGGCAGGGTCAAATATAAAGAGGCGGCAATCAAAGAGGGCATTATCAGCCAGCTTACCGTTGCGATGCAGTTCAAAGGCCGCGCGATTGGTGTGCTTCGGCTATACAGCCCGAAACCTGAGCGGTTTAACGAAGATAATATTCGTCTTGCCCGGGCTGTTGCTTCTCAGTGTGCGGTGGCGATAACCAACGCCAGGCTGTACGCCAAGGCAATTGAGGGCGCACGTATGGCCGAACAGGTGCGGCTGGCAGGGGTTGTTCAGCGAAGAATGATTCCGAAAAAAGCTCCACAGGTACCCGGGCTGGATATTGCCGCTGCTTATATCCCCTGTTTTGATGTCGGCGGCGACCTTTACAGTTTTCTTCAATTTGAAAATGACTCATTAGCGGTAGTGATTGCCGACGTCATGGGCAAGGGAATCCCGGCCGCTATTATGATGAGTTCGTTTCGAGGTGCTATGAAGGCATACATCGATACTGTTAAAGATATTCCAGCTTACTGCGCCGGCAAAAATACGGAGGAGTGCAATAAGGTCGTTGTTAAAAAGATCAATAAAATGGCGTGCGATGAGTGCAGGGACGGTGAGTTCATCACATTGTTCCACGCCGGTATTAACGCCCGAGATATGACTATAACCTATTGCAATTGCGGGCATGAGCCGACCATATTGATAAGAGATGGAAAAATTATCGAGCTGGATAAAGGCGGCCTCGTACTCGGAGTTGATCCGCAGGCGGAATATGAGATTGAAACCGTCGGCTTAAAAGATGGTGACAGTTTGCTGTTTTATACCGACGGGCTGATTGATGCCTTCAACTTCGACAACGAATTATGGGGCAGGGAAGCTATGCTTCAGACCGCAAAGAAATTTGCCGACTGCTCGGCGGACCAGATGATAAAAAACATACTCACACACAGAAGGCGGTTTGTTGGTCTTGCCAGGCAGATTGATGATACGAGTATTATTGTAATCAAGGTTGGTGGCTGATGGTTATTACGATTGACGGTCCTGCGGGCAGCGGAAAAAGCACTGCCGCCCGGCTGCTTGCCGAGAAGCTAAGTGCGAGCTTTCTCGATACCGGTGCGATGTACCGTGCCGTAACTCTGGCGGCCATGCAGGCCTCTGTTAATATGAACGATGAACATGAGCTTCTCGGCGTTATTCAAACGAACAAATTTGAATTCTCCGTCACCAATGACGAAATGTTGGTTCGTATCAACGGCATTGATTTTACCGAACAATTGCGCACCCCGCAGGTAACCGCCAATGCCCGGTATATTGCCTCTTGCCCGGATGTGCGTGAAAAGTTAGTCGAAATGCAAAGGCAATTCGCGGCAACCCGGCAAAAAATAGTTACAGAAGGAAGAGACCAGGGTACGGTGGCCTTTCCCGATGCCGATATCAAATTTTATTTGACGGCCGATTCCGCCCAAAGGGCACTGAGAAGACAGGCTGACCTGCGGGCCAAAGGCGTTGACCAAACTCTTGAGCAAATACGAAAGGCCATCGACGAAAGAGACAGTAGCGACCGCAATAGAACAGTCGGCCCGTTAAAGCCGGCCGAAGATGCCGTTATTATTGATACGACCGATTTGAGCATAGATGCCGTTGTTGAAAAGCTCTTAAACTGTGTGAAGGAAAAATGCTTCGAGAAAAAATAAGAGCGAGATGGTTCTGGCTTGCACGCTGGATTTGCAGGCTGTTTTGCATGTTGTTTTTTCAAGTGCGTACTTACGGCAGAGACAATATCCCCCGAAAAGGCGCCTTTATAATTGTCTGTAACCACCAGAGTTATCTCGACCCGATGTTTTGCCAGTGTCCTATGAAGAGACATACGAGCTATATTGCTCGTGATTCCCTTTTTACCAATTGGTTCTTTGGCCCGCTGATTTCCTCGTTATACGCTATACCTGTAAAACTTGGCGAGCCGGACATATCCGCAATGAGAAAGGTCATCGGCGTACTGAAAAAAGGCGGCGGCGTGACTCTTTTTCCCGAAGGCACCCGTTCCTGCGATGGTAAAATCACTCCATTTAAATCCGGCCTTGGCCTTTTGTCCAGACGAGGCGAAGCGCCGATTATCCCGGTCGTCATAGATGGTGCCTTCGAATGTTGGCCCAGGCATAAAAAGCTCTTCACTCCCGGCCCGATTCGGGTCTCCTACGGCAAACCGATAACAGTTCAGCAGGTCAAGGATATGGGCGACAAAAAACTCGCCGAACTCCTAACCCAAACCCTAAGAGAAATGCAAACCCAATCCCGAATAAAACAAAATAAAAAACCCTACGAATATTAACTAATTCACCCCTTAGGATTCAATCAAAACGTAGGGGCAACTCCACGTGGTTGCCCTGATTTTGTTGTCATTGCGAGCACCTCACCTGATTCTCAGGATGCATACAAAAGAAAATAGGAA
>CBDURK010000281.1:0-4387 GCA_965369645.1 uncultured bacterium
AAGGAGATTGTTTTTGCCATGAGAAACGAAGAGAAATACACAAAATTCGCTCTCGCACGTGAGATGATGGAGACCCCGGAGATTCTAAGGAGCTTCAAGCTGGATGGGGCCGAGGAAGCAGCAGCACAGATAGAAAAGGCAGGGAAGCTGTTTCTCACAGGAGAAGGATCGAGTCGGCTATTCCCGGCGAAGAACATTATGGCCCAGGCGATGCGAGACGGCGTGGATATCGAGATATTAACCGAAGGGGCGATGCAGGCGATGGAGTATGACTTGAGCAGCTTTGTGGTAGCTGCCGCGTCAAACAGCGGCCAGACGAAAGAGGTTATCTTGCTCGTGAAGGGCCTTATGGAAGCAGGACATGATAAGATTCTTGGACTGACGGCCAACAAGAGCACCAAACTGGAATCGCTCGCCAATCAGACATTCGTGCTGAGCTGTGGGAAGGAAGATGCAGTGGCGGCGACCAAGAGCGTAGCCGAGCAGGCCTTATTCTATCAAGCGCTGATTGCGAAGATACAAGGCAGGCCACTCGATGTGGCATCGCTGGGTTATGCGTGCGAGGATGCGCTTACGCAGACAATCGACGAGTCTATCGTCAAGGATATCGCCAAAGCAGGGAGGATATACTTTGCCGGCAGGAATGACGGGGTTGCGGAGGAGCTTACCTTGAAGACGAACGAGATAACGCGCAAAAGCAGCGATTTTCTTGAGGGGACGTATCTGCTGCACGGTGTGGAAGAGGTTATGAACGCCGGTGATGCGGTGATTCTCGTAGATCCGTACAGGTCGGAACTCGAACTTATCAAGAAGTTCATTTCAGACGGTGTGGGCGCGAAGGTAATAGCTATTGCGACAGAAGACACGATTTTCCCGACGATCAAGGTGAAGGACATTGGTGAACTTACGACTTACGTCTTTTTGGCAGCTGGCTGGAATATTCTTGTTGAGGTTGGGATCGCCTTGGGTATCGATCTGGACAAGCCGGAACGAGCCCGGAAGATTGGGAATGTGTTTGCGGAGTAAGATTGATCACCCGCAACCGCCATTTATTCACTCACGGTATTTTTCGAGGCGTTCCGTCTTGGAACAATTGGTCGTTTGTCCTTTTGCCAATTCATAAGTGTCGTTGGCAATGGCGGCCTGTTCATTTGTGGGGATGACGAATACTTTGACTTTACTGTCTTTTGTATTTATTTCAGCTTCTTTTGCGATTGCGTCCTTGTTGGCCGCCAGGTCAAGCTGCACGCCTATTTGAGTAACGGCGTTACATATCTTTTCACGCATAAAGACGGAATTTTCCCCTATTCCGCCGGTAAAGACCACGGCATCGACAGTATCCAGAACTGCTGCATAAGCGCCAATGTATTTTTTGATGCGGTAGCAGAAAACATCGATAGCAAGTTTTGCCCGTGCGTCACCTTTGCGTGCGCACTCCTGGAGGTTTCTCATATCATTCGAGATGCCCGATAAACCGAGCAGGCCGCTTTGCTTATTGCAAAGGGTATTCAGTTTGTTTACGTCGTAACCTTTGCCGGCAAGGTAGAAGAGTATGGCCGGGTCAAGGTCGCCCGAACGGGTTCCCATCGGTACGCCTTCCAAAGGCGTAAGTCCCATAGAAGTGTCAATCGACTCACCCTCTTTTACTGCGGTTACCGAGCAGCCGTTTCCGAGATGGCAGGTAATGGCGTTGATTTCATATTTCCCTTTGCCCATTATGGCTGCGGCACGACGGGCCACATATCTGTGAGAGATTCCGTGGAAGCCGTACCTGCGAATGCCGTACTTTTCATAAAGCTCATACGGCAGGGCATACATATATGCAACCTTCGGAATGGTGGCGTGAAACGCGGTATCGAAACAGGCGACTTGTTTTACATTCGGCAGATGGTGCTGGGTGGCAAGGATACCGGCAAGATTCGGCGGGTTGTGCAAAGGGGCAAGGTCTGCGAACTTTTTGATTGAGGCAATTACTTTTTCGTCGATTATTACAGAGCCGGTAAACTCTTCGCCTCCGTGAACGACCCTGTGGCCAACGGCGCCAATCTCGGATATCTGCTGCAAAGCTCCTACTTCTTTGTCGATAAGCGTTTGAAGTATAAGCTCGATTGCCTTTTGAACGTCTTCAATCTTTGCTGTTATTGTGTGGATTTTGCCGTGATAAAAATGAGAAAGCGCAGAAGTTTCTTCTCCGATTTTTTCGACAAGCCCTCTGGCAAGAACTTCCGCCCCGGGCATCTGGTACAGGTAATATTTTACCGAAGAACTGCCTGCATTTATGACGAGTACTTTCATTGTAAGTGCTGTCCTTTCAAACATGACTCCGGCTTATCCTGTTGGGTATTTGTGTTCTCCAATAATTGACCCAAAGTCAGAATAACCGTAGCAATAATATCATCAACACTCGCTCCTCTTGAGAGGTCCGTTATGGGTTTCGCAAATCCCTGTAGAAACGGGCCGATGGCCTGGGCGTTCGCCATATACTGTGTGAGTTTATATGCGATATTTCCTGAATTGAGGTCGGGAAATATTATGACATTTGCCTTACCAGCCACGGCACTTTGGTCTTTAACCTTTTTGGCAGCCACTCTGGGCACTATGGCCGAGTCGGCCTGGAATTCGCCGTCGATAGCTAAGTCTGGCTGGCGTGCCCGGGCTATTTTGAGAGCCTCCCTGACTTTTTCCACAATCGCCCCGGAAGCACTTCCCTTGGTGGAAAATGACAAAAGAGCCACGCGAGGTTCCTGCCCTAAGAGTCTCCTTGCACTTACGGCAGATGCCAAAGCAATATCCGCCAACTGTTCGGCTGTCGGGTCGATGTTGACGGCACAGTCGGCATAAATGAATGGCTTGTCCTTTTCCCCGAGAAAGTCGGGAATGACCATAAGAAAATAGCTGGAAGGAGTTTTGATTCCCGGAATCAGACCGACGGTTAAGACTCCGGCCTGAATAAGAGTTGCGGTCGCGCCGGCAACACCGCCGACAACAGTATCGGCATCATCGCAAGAGACCATCATGCCCGCATAGAATAAAGGCTTGGCAACTATACGTTTTGCAACAGCATGAGAAATGCCTTCTCTTCGACTGATGTATTTTTCCGCATAAAAATCAAGCTTATCGTTTTGTTTCGGATTTATGGTTTCGATACCGTCGAGATTAACGCCGGCTTTTTCAATCGACGCTTGAATCTGGTCGGGTGTTCCGAGCACAATAGGCCGGGCAATATCTTCTTCTTTGAGCCTGCGTGCGGCGCGTACTATCCGCTCATCCCTGCCCTCGGGTAAAACAACTGATAGATTTTTCCCGCTTGCTTTCTCCCTGAAACTGCTTATAATATCCATCCTCACTGCTTCCTTGTTTTGTAAAAATTGAAGTTCTGTTGTTTTGTTTTTAATAGTTCTGTTTGAAGTTTAATTGTGAGCTTATAATTATGCAAGAAGAAATTGAATTTGTACGATTAGTTGGTAACGAAAGAAGAGTAGGCTCTCGTCTTGGCGATGTTTCACAGAACTGGCAGGGCAAGAAGCAGCGTTTCCTAATGGTAAGCCCTCACGATGACGATGCTGTTCTCGGGGCGGGTTTGCTTATGCAATTAGCCAAACGGGAAAATATATCCGTATATATACTGATTGTTACCGACGGCAGAATGGGCTACTGCAGCGAAGATGAAAAAGACAGTATTGCCGAAATCCGGTGTAAAGAAAGTTACAAATGCTACGAGAGCCTGGGCATACCGAAGAAAAATATTATATGGCTCGGTTTTCCGGACTGCCGGCTGAATAATTATCGCGGCAGAGGGCCGGCCGAGCCGAAAGAACCTCTGGCAATAAAAGGTTATACGGGACTTCAAAATGCCTTTACTTATCATCTGCGAAAGATAAAGCCGACACAGTGTTTTTTGCCTACGTGGAACGATTTGCATCCCGATCATCGCATCATTTACGAAGAGATGCTTATCAGCTTATTCCACGCAGCGGGCAATATCTGGCCCGAGATCGGCAAGCCTTTAAGCAAAGTGCCGTATGTCCACTCATACGCCGTCTATTGTGATTTTCTGGCGCCTCCGACGCTGCGAATGCGGACGCCAAAGTCGTATCTGGAAAAGAAACTCAAGGCAATCTCGGCTTTCCGTTCGCAAAAGCAGATAGCCTCGCTGATTGAAAACGTTCGCCATTGCGGGCCGGAAGAATATATTCGTGCGATAGAGTTTAAACTTTATCGGCCTGCGAAATATCGCAATCAGTTCGAGGAAAAAGAGGCCATCAGGATGGTGCGCTGAAAAACGCACGGCAGTGACGTAAGTTTTATTTCCTCACAGTCACCATACTACTTTTCTTTATCTTATCGCCCTACCTGGACGGCAGACGAAGCTTGGCGTTAACCGGGT
>CBDURK010000282.1:0-4376 GCA_965369645.1 uncultured bacterium
ATACATCGAAGAACTCTCACAAATACCGGACAAGATAAGCCAAATACTCTCGCAGTCCGACCATATCAAACAAATAGCCGCCGAAAATATCGACCAGGACAATTGGCTTTTCCTCGGCAGAGGCTTTAATTATCCAGTTGCCCTCGAAGGGGCACTGAAGCTAAAAGAGATAAGCTATATTCACGCCGAGGGCCTGCCCGCCGCAGAGATGAAGCACGGCCCGATTGCTTTGATTGTTGACGGTATGCCCGCGGTTTTCATCGCAACCGCCGGCCCGCAGTACGACAAAATTATGGGCAATATCGCTGAAGTCAGGGCTCGCGGCGGCAAAACCATCGTCGTCGCCACAGAAGGTGACGAAAATATAAGACAGCACGCCGACCATTTGATTACCGTCCCCTTTACTCCCGAGATTCTCCAGCCTTTGCTAACTGTTGTTCCGCTTCAACTTTTGGCATATCACGCTGCCGTACTCCGCGGACACGATGTTGACAAACCGCGGAACCTTGCAAAAAGTGTTACCGTTGAATAGGTGGCCAAAAGTGAAAATCAAAATTCTAAAATCAAATCACCCCGGCTTTGCCCTCGTTGAATTGCTCGTTGTCATAGCAATCATTGCACTCCTGCTTTCCATTCTAATGCCCTCGCTTAGAAAAGCCAAATCTATGGCCGCACGCCTTACCTGCGCCCACAACCTAAAGCAAATCAGCCTGGCCGTGGACTTCTACCTCAATGAAAATGATAGCTTTTATCCCAGCGCTCAGGATCCCGTCTCGATTGAACCGGCCTACTGGCTTTGGATGGGTCGCGGCTGGCGGTTTCTTGTCGAGCCGTATATCGGCGTCAAAATCGACCCGAATAATCCTTCAATCCTGTTCTGTTCACAGGACAAAACCTCCAAACAAAAATTCGAGTCCACCAGTTACGCCTACTCGATGGCGTTTTACCACAGCCCCCAGCAGATAGACGATATGAACAGCCCTGCCGACACCTACGCTACTCCTGTGCCCTCGATACCCCAGCGAAATCTGGATGTATTAAATCCCGCCGGAAAAATTCTTATCGGCGAATGGCTCAGCAATCATGCCCCCATCGCTAACGACCCCGGATGGTGGACTTGGGAAGGAAGCAGGAATTTTCTTTTCGCGGACGGCAACATCCGTTACCTCAAAGCAAAAAATATCCGACCCGCACAAGACGAACTCCCCGACGCAAACCTGACAATCCACGGCATAAAAGGAACCGACTACCCACCATAACGGTATGTAGCATGATAATTGCGACGGGTGGCACCTTCAAACTTGTTTGGAGGTGGGAGGTTCATAATTCTACATTCTCAATTCTAAATTCCTAAAACATCAGCCATAGAATACAAGCCCGGCTCTTTCCCCACAAGCCATTTCGCCGCCCGCAGCGCCCCCCTCACAAAAGTGTCCCTGCTGTTGGCCGTATGATTGACGGTAACCGTCTCGCCCAATGTCCCGAATATTATAGAGTGGTCGCCGACAATATCACCTGCCCGCACCGCGTGCATCCCGATAGTGCCTTTTTGCCGCAGGCTCTCTCCGCTCCTGCCGTGGATTAGTGTTTTGTCGATGTCCCTTCCGGTCGCCTTGCAGATATTCTCCGCTAATGTAAGAGCGCTGCCGCTCGGTGCGTCTTTCTTAAAACGATGGTGCTGCTCGGTTATCTCTATATCGTACTCCTCGCCGAGCATAGTAGCTACCTTCCCGACAAGATTGAACAGAACATTCATTCCGACACTCATATTAGTCCCGTATATAATCGGAATTGATTTAGATGCCGCTGTAAACTTCTCCCGCTGCGCGCTGCTAAGCCCCGTAGTCCCCGATACCAAAGCCAGCTTATGTTCGAGGCAGTATTCCAGCGTCTCATCCGCCGCTTCGGCCAATGAAAAATCGATAGCCACCTCACCGCCCATTGGAAACGCGTCGGTCAGCTTAATATCAATAGCCCCCGCCCCGCCTATAAGCCCGGCGTCCTTACCGATATCCGCATGACCCTGTCTTTCCACCACTCCAACAATATCGAACTGCTCGGATTCAACCGCCAAAGCAACAATCCGCCTACCCATCCGACCGGCCGCACCCACAACCACAAGTTTAGTCTTCATTCTTAAAAACTCCTTACAAACCCTGACTACCTAACATGATAAAAAATATACCCCCCACTCCCCAATTTTACAACCATAAACCATTATTCCCCCCGCCCCCCAATGTAGGGGCAACCCCGTGTGGTTGCCCGGCCTGTAGCGATGAACTTTAGCTTGTGCCATAGGTGCCCATGCGGCTTTCTAATTCTCTCGTGTCATTTCGACCGAACGAAGTGAGTGGAGACACGAAGTGGCGGTAGCTAAATCTGGCTCACGAAATTACATGTGTACACGTATAGAGTGTGAATCGCACGCCATCTATCTGTCATTCCCGCGCAAGCGGAAATCCAGGAAATAATCAATAATCACTTGAAAGCTGGCCTGCGGTAGAAATGCTATATAATCTCCATCCCCAATAATCAATCATCTTTGATATCTAATCATTTGAAAGGGCTTACCCCACCAATTCTTCTTAACACTCAAAACTAAATTACGGGCCTCTATAATTTTGCTATTTACATTTTGATCTTTAATCTTCCTTCGTAATTCTATGAATTTCAACCCGTAGAAATTTACTTTTATCAAAGTCTCCACGGTGCGCGCAAAGCTCTTGCTCTCATCTTGTCCGCTTCCGGGTCATTAATGAAGCATTCGTCCTTCGGATTCCACTTAAGCGGCCGTTTCAGCCAGTATGCAATATTACCCAAATGGCAAACCGTAATAGATCGACACCCAACCTCAGCGTCACTGGCCGGCCTTTTGCGAGTTTTAATACACTCAAGAAAATTATCCGGATGATTTATACTTTCATAAAGATGTATTTCGTCCCGGCCGATTTGCTGCCTGAGCAGATTTTCCGGCTTCGTTATCAAATGGTCCCGGCTGACCTCAATCATCCCCTCGGTCCCAGTAAACAACACACCCGGCACGTTCTTGCTTATCGGGCCGCGTGTCATAATTGTACCGTTGGCGTATTTATATGTGAGCACCTTGTAATCCTTACCGTCCGGCGGAATAATCTCAACCGGCCCGCTTTCATCCATCCCCATCGCCCACTGCGCCGTATCGAACATGTGCGCCCCCCAGTTGGTCATCTCGCCGCCCGAATAATCTCGATAGCCCATCCAACCGCCGGGCGCAATCTTCGATGTATAAGTCCTCCACGGTGCCGGCCCGAGCCACATATTCCAGTCAAGCCATTCCGGTTCCGGCTCACCCGGCGCATTACAAGACCATGCGGGCGGCCCGCCCACATTGACCGTTATCGATTTTATATTTCCGATATACCCGTTGCGAACCAGCTCACACGCAACCCGAAATTCCCGCCACGAACGTTGCTGAGTACCCGTCTGGAATATCCGACCGTATCTTTTGGCCGTATCAGCCATCTCTCTGGCCTGCCTGATAGTAAGCGACATCGGCTTCTCACAGTAAACATCCTTCCCTCCCTTTACCGCCGCGATGGATGTCAGTACGTGCCAGTGGTCCGGCGTTGCAACCAATACCGCGTCGATATCCTGCCGTGCTGTAAGCTCTCTGAAATCATTATAGCTTGCGCAGTTGTCGTTGCCGTAATGCTTATTGACAATCCCGACGCCGCGATTGCGATGGTTGGCATTCACATCACAGATAGCAACAAACTGAACCTGGGGCTTACTTAAAAAACCTCCGCCCTGCACCCATATCCCACCGCCGACGTGCCGCGTCCCCTGCCCGCCGACACCGATAGCGCCCATCACAATCCTGTTACTCGGTGAAACCGCCCCGGCATTACCCATCGCCGAAGAAGCAATTAAATAGGGAAAGCCCACTGCCGCCGCTGAACCCTTCAAAAATTCCCTCCGGCTCACTATCACTGCCTTTTGGCTTCGTCTGTTTTTCATTGCTTCTTCCCTTTGCGCTTTGTCTGGTCCTCTTATAACTATTTAAGACTTTTAATTCTCAAATTGCGAAATGCCAGCTTGTCACCGTGCCCGCAAAAAGCGATAAAACCTTTATTCCGCTTCAGACCCGGATGTTCGTTTCCATCCATAGTCTTGGGTGTGCTTGCTTCCTTAATGTCCGCATCGACAATCGTCGTACCGTTGAGCTTGATCGTTATCTGCTTGCCCTTGGCGATGACCTCCTCATAATTCCAGTCGCCCACAGGCTTGAGAAATCCGACCTTCGCCGGAACAACACCGTAAATCGATCCGTGAAACTGATAAGGCTTAAGGTTATTATACTTAGCCGCGGTATTATCTAATATCTGCAATTCCATCCC
>CBDURK010000283.1:0-4345 GCA_965369645.1 uncultured bacterium
ACGCTGTTTCATATTATCGAAAATCACAGTTGATTAGTGTTTACAGCTTTCTTGAAGAAAGACTCGGGTCGTGGGGACGAATTTATGCGGCTTTGGCGTTTGTGCTGTTAATGGTGGGGCGTGTTGCGGTTATTCTTTACTTAGCCGCTTTGTTGTTAAGTACATTTGTTTCGTGGAACATTGGTGTTGTGATCGTAGTCATCGGGCTTATTACTATTATTTATACGCTGCTTGGAGGAATGGAGGCGGTGATTTGGACTGACGTTATGCAGTCGATGATTATGATTGTAGGTATTATCTTTTGTGCTGTTAGTTTGTCATTCCATGTTTTTTCAGGGCCTGAACCCTTAATTCAGTCGGCTTTTGATGCAAATAAATTCAGCTTAGGTAGTTGGGATATGTCGCTGTCTTCCCGCACGATATGGGTGATGATCATCTATGGAATCACAGAGAATCTTCGGAGCCTGCTGGCCGACCAGAACTATGTGCAAAAATACTGCTCTGTTCCAGGCGAGCGAGAGGCGAAACGCTCAATCTGGATTGCTATGCTGATTTATATTCCTCTTACAGCAATTTTTCTTTATATCGGGACAACACTTTTCGCCTTTTACTCTCAAGGCGACGAATTGGTACGGGCCGGCATTACCAAGGGCGATGAGGTTTTTCCGTATTATATTGCTACACAAGTGCCTGCGGGTTTGAAAGGACTGATTATCGCTGCTATCTTAGCGGCTGCGATGAGTACTGTGGATTCGGCCTTGAATTGCTCGGCGACGGTTTTGCTGCTGGACTTCTATAAGCGATATTTTAAGCCAAATATATCCGAGCGTAACAGTATGGTGTTTCTGCGGGCATCGACAGTGGTATGGGGTCTGCTTGGAACCAGTGCCGCTCTTTTGATGATTCGGGCAAAGAGCATTTTGGATGTTTGGTGGCAGATATCGGGAATCTTTGGCGGTGCAATTCTGGGCTTGTTTTTTTTGGCATTCATGCGAGTACGCCTTCGACTGTGGCATGGCCTTGTTTCTATCGGAGTAAGTCTTGTAGTTATTGGCTGGGGAACTTTTGCGCGTGATTTATCCGGTTCGTGGCAGTGGGCGCAATGCAATCTTGACGGCATTATCGTCGGCGCTGTTGGGACAGCAGCTTTATGTTTGGTTGCCTGTATTTTCGGTTTGATTAACCGCAAGCGGGAATTCCATACCTGAGAAAGTTATTCATAGTGAAAAAATCAGAAATAAGCACAGGTCGTATTGTCGGAGTTATTCCTGCTCGATATGGTTCATCGAGATTTGAAGGGAAAGTATTAGCAGATATCGCCGGCAAACCCATGATCCAATGGGTGTATGAACGTGCAAAACAATCAAAGACGTTGGACGAGCTTTTTGTAGCTGTCGATGATCCGCGAGTGCAATCCATAGTTGAGGAGTTCGGAGGTAAAGCCATTCATACAGGGATGCACCATAAATCCGGAACAGACAGAATTGCCGAGGTTGTTGAGAAGATGGCGGCGGATATTATAGTCAACATACAGGGCGATCAGCCGCTGATTGATCCAAATATGATTGATGAAGCGGTTCAGCCGATGATCGATAATCCGGAGATTCAAATGTCAACTTTGAAAAGGGAAATAGAAGAAGACGAGTTTGATGATCCCGGAGTGGTAAAGGTGGTGGTTGACGAGAATAATTTTGCGCTATATTTTTCGAGGTCGCTCATACCCTATCCGCGTTACGAAGAAAATATGCGAGTTTACGAACATGTTGGATTGTATGTTTATCGTAAAGAATTTCTTCTGAAGGTATCCAAAATGCCGCAAGGATATCTGGAGGAAATTGAATCGCTGGAGCAGCTTCGAGTTTTGGAAAAAGGATATAAAATCTTAGTTGTCGAAACGAAAATGGATAAAGCAGCCGGTATTAGTGTGGATACACCTGAAGATTTAGAGAGAGTGGAAAGGCTGATTAATAAGATGAAAGGCTTGAGCGATGGTTATAAATAGAGAACCTATCGAACTTCTCTACCGGGACCTTCGGCCCGATACGAAAGAGATGCTTGATCGTGCAATTGAAAGTATCGTGTCGGCCAAGAAGAAAGGCGGCAAGGTTGTCGTCGTTACCGGGAGCGGCCCAAATCTGCATGAAGGGGTCACAACGCTTATTGGAGAACTTATTCGCAAAGGTATAGTCGATGGTGTAACTACCAGCTCAGCAGTCGTTGCTCATGAAATGGCGGGGACTCTGGAAGAAGTGAAAAGAGTGGACGGTATACAGCTTGGTCTGACGGAAGATATACTTCCCCGCGGCAATATTTTCGAAGCGACCTTGACTTCGGCCGATTGGCTGGAACAAATCAACAAGGAAATGCCCATTGATACGGCGCTGCTTGAAAAAACGCTTAAACTCGATGGAAATATCATCATAAAAGCCGCCGGCAATATGGCTTATCCTTTGGGATTGCGCACAGAGAATTTAGCCAAGGAGATATTGTTTATCGCAAAAAGCAAAGGACTCCCTTTCGAGACAGTGGCAGGCGCAGGTGCGGATGAGCGTACGATGCTTGGAGCGGCGCATGCTAAAGGCGTCCCGATTCTGGTTACTATACCACAGTTGGTTGGCGGCGGAATGGTGGGGCTTGCGATTGGGGATTCTATATCCATTACGGAAAGGTCAACAAGAGTAGCCAAGATGATGCAATCCGCTGATGTAATTATTGAGTCAGCTGTGGTCCTGAGCCAAGAAATCCACGATGGTCCGTTTGAAACGTACACCGGTCATGGTATATGGTCCCATTGGGAAGGATACGCTACTTACAGTTTGAAAGATAAGGTTTTGATACGCATTGATCTTGACCCAAGCTTAAAAAAGGCATGGGAATTCGAGAAACAGTCGAGCAAAGTTCAAACTGCGATAGATGAAGGATTGCCTAAAACCAAACTTATGTCGATTCCCTTCCGGATGGAAATGTCAGGTTTTGCTCGATTGGAGAAAAGTATTCCGGTCGTGGCTGATTTAGGTGTTGCTTGGCCGATTATTGCACTTCGTTTAGAACAGGAACTGGGAATATCGCTTGATTTTATCTCTTACCCGCAACAGAGTCCGGAAGGTCAGGAAATGCGGAAATGGATTGTTGAGAATATTCAGCCAATCGTAAAGAAGAAACTATTTCAATAGAATTGACTTCGACTTCACGAGAACTCAAGAAGGAGGATTTACTGCCTATGGAGAATGTTGTCATAAATAGAAAGTGTTTATTTTGCCTGATTGTGATTCCTTTTTTGCTGCACATATCAGGATGTGGTATTAACAATGCGGAAGGAAATAACAAAACATCTGGGGGCATACCAAATCTGTCCGGTATCGTGCTTAGTGAATTTATCTTTGGAAAAGTTCCCTTTGCTCAATGTCATGCATCGACCATCGCCGAGACGAAACACGGGCTGGTAGCGGCATGGTTTGGTGGAAGCAGAGAAAGCGAACCTGATGTGAGTATCTGGATGTCCCGTCGCAACCGAAATGGATGGTTGCCAGTGGAAAAGGTCGCCGATGGTTCAGAACTATCAGGCAGGCAGGTGGCTTGCTGGAATCCGGTTCTGTTTCAACCTAAAACCGGTCCGCTTATGCTGTTCTATAAAGTTGGCGATGATGAGCCGGAATGGTGGGGTGAATATAAGACTTCCAGCGATGGTGGGAAAACGTGGTCAAAGCCGATACGACTGCCTGATGGATTTTTGGGCCCGATTAAAAACAAGCCTATTCAATTACCTGATGGTTCGATTCTCAGCCCATCGAGCATCGAGTATTATACCGGCAAAAACCAGGAAGCCGAACTGTGGCAAGTACATCTTGAATTATCAAAAGATATGGGAGAGACCTGGAAAAAGATTGGCCCCCTCAACGATGGCAGGGAATTTAATGTTATCCAGCCGTCAATACTGATTTATCCGGATGGGAAGATGCAGATTCTTTGCAGGACAGAACGTGCAGGACAAATTTACGAAGGATGGTCCGATGATATGGGTCAGACGTGGAGCAAGATGGGCCCGATAGAATTACCCAATCCCGATGCTGGAACTGATGCTGTAATGCTTAATGATGGAAGGGCTTTGTTAGTTTACAATCATAGTAGTTCAGGCGAGAGAGATCGTGAGTTTTTGAATGTTGCAGTATCCCATGACGGGAAGAAATGGCAGGCGGCGCTTGTGCTGGAAAACCAGAAAGGGGAGTACTCCTATCCGGCGGTTATTCAAACTTCCGACGGTCTTGTTCATGTTACCTACACATGGAAGCGGGAGCTAATAAAACATGTTGTACTTGATCCCAAACTTTTTAATGTGAAGGGAATT
>CBDURK010000284.1:0-4308 GCA_965369645.1 uncultured bacterium
TGTATTTTTCTGAATTCAACCTCGGAACCTTCCGCCTGCAGAGCAATCTGGCCTTTATTCGCAGTGCAATCAAAGCCGTGATTGACAAGATCGTCGTTCACCCAAACCATAACGGAGTTGTTAAGGCATTCGATAACCATAGTATTCCATTGGCCGGCTGGTTTTTCGGAGCCATCGGTCAGATTGAGAATTCGACGTTTCTTGCCTTCTATTATACCCCACTCCTCTTTGGGCCCACGCCGTTGTTCCATGTTGGGTACACTGATATCTTCGACAATACACCAAAAGTCACCTGCATTCCTGTGGAACATTTGTACTTCAACAGATTTGGGGAACATACTGTAAAGAGCACGCGGAGTTGAGGCGTGAACAAGAACACCGCAGTTTCCAGGCTTTGCGACAAAACGGTATTGAACCTCGAGTCGGTAGTCCTGATAGACGGCATCGGTGATGATGTGCCCATTTGGGTTGCCCAGGCTAACGAGCAAGCCGTTACGAACAATGAACGGGCTTTTCACTTTTGGGTCATTATCCATCTTGGGAACATCGATGTGCCATCCACCTAAGTTCTCGCCATTGAAAAGATTGACTGATTGACGTTGAGGCAGAGATTTGCATGATAGAGTGGCCATTAATACGATGGATACTGTGATGAGCTTTTTCATAATGTTGTTCCTCATTCTATTAGATATATTTAGGGTTTTCTAAATCACATGACTACTAATTATATTCAAGGAATAAAGCAAAAGGAAGCATCGTATAAAAGAATGCCAAAAAATATGTGGTTTTATTTACAAGTTTCCGACCGGAGCCTCTGGGGCTTGCGGCCACGGGATTTCTCCGGGAGCCTATTCCTTCGGTTGAATGCCGCGGATCCTGTTTATGACTTCTTTCAGCCACATCGAAACCAATGCAATTTCTCATAATGTCCTTCCTTGCAATGCGGGCTCACTGGGACACAATGGCCAATACGATTGTTCGTGAGGGTGGTTCGCGAAGAAGGCCCTACTGAGGTGTTGCGTCGAAGACCAGCACTTCGAATGGTTTCAGGTTGAATGTATGCTTTTTTCCGGCGATTAGCTTAAAGGTCGCTTTATCGGGGTCGTTTTTCCATGGACTTTTCAGAGAATATCTTTTGGCCGCACCTTTCGACAGCTCGAATGCTTTGGCGATGTCCAATGTGATAGAGCTTGGTTTGTCGTGAGGATTGCGCAGCGAAAGGATACCTTTTCGTTTCGACCATGAAGCCCAGCCATAGATTTGGCCTTTGGCCGGGTCGCCGCCTATCCAATGTGTATCCACCAGGACATCAGCATTGCTGCGTGACCATTGAGCGGCTTCGGCCAGGGCGTTCCAATCCTGTGCTGTCATCAGAGATGGGGTGACGTACAGTTCCTGGCAATTGGTTCCACTTGCAAAGAATGCTCGCATATCGTCGGCCAAATTCTTGTTGTCTTTCGGGAGGCCGTGATTGGCGAACATGAAACCTTGAGTCATAAGCGAATTGAGCGGATGAAGAGGCGAGCGAACGACGACATTATGGTAAGTTTCCTTATCACGGTAAGTGATTTGCTGCTGTCGTTTGGAGCCGGCACCGTGCGTGTTCCAGTCGTGTCCGGACCTCCAGATCGAATCGCCATACCACAGCCAGAAGGGCGACGACCATGTGCCGGTTGTAATATTGATGAATACATCGGGCTTAACACTGCGAAGGTCGCTGGTAAGCCGCAGCAGGGCGTTCATGTCCTGGGCAAATTCGCTATTGGTTCCCGCCGGTCTGCCGCCGACACCGATGCCGTCGAACTTAAAGTAGCTCAATTCATATTCACGGAGCATATTCACACATACATCGCGAAACCTCTTATAGTACGTGCTGCCCTCGAGGGAGAAGCCGCTCTTGTTTGTCTCGAAGCCCTGCTGCCGGCCGTATTTGAGCCTTTCTTCTTTGGCTTTGCCGTAGCCGCCAAAAGGAGACAGCCAGACGCCAAGTTTAGTATCGTATTTTTCGGCTGCTTTCTGCAGGTTCGAAAAGCCGTTCGGGAAGTCCTCATGAAAACGCCACAGTGAAGCGGGGTCGTCCCAGCCGTCATCTAAAACAATTGAGTCCATTACAACATTTCGCCGAGTGATTAAGTTGTCTCCGAACTGTTTGATTACATCCAGGAAGTCGTTTTCCAGTATTTTTTCCGGGCCGTAACCGATGTCGTACCAGCTATTGTAGTGTAAGAATGGTCTGTATGGGTGTACCCGCTCACGCTCAACGTAATATAGAAAGCCCCTACGCAATTGGTCTTGTGGGACGACGCCCATTACGGAACTATGGGTAATTGGCTCATGCGGCTTAAGCAGGATATTGTAGGGCAGGGTGCACTGCACAACATTCGGATTGTTCTGTGATTTCTGAGTTTTCGACAGTGGGTGCTCATAAGCGAAAAACATGTTGCCTACTGTCACGGGAGAGCCATCGACCGTGCCAATTACCTTTGCGTTCGGTTCATTAAGTTCCAGCAGTACTTTTTTTTCAATCTTAATTGGTTTGCTTGCTGCGGACAGGGTAAGCTCCTGCCGGATGTAATTAGAGCCGTTGCGTAAGATCGCTCGCCACTGGACTTCGAGATTTTTATTAGAAGATACAAAATTGATAGAGATTTGCCTGCCGCCATACTGTTCGGCCAGTCGGCATGACTCGCTGTTTGGCTGCAATTTCTTTAATTTGGGTTTGCCAACAATTTTCAAATCAGAAGCCTTTATCACCTGCCCACCTTCGGTAACAATTAGAAAGCATTGGGTGTCCGACATTTGTATCGTTCTTTTAGTGAGCTTGTTTCTGAGGCGTTGGGGCTTGAGCCGGCCTTCGGAGACACTCCAGGTGCATGATATGAGCTTGTTTTGTAAGATGAGTTTATCTTTGAGCAGTCTACCTTGAGCATTACCAGGAGCAGGGCCCGGGAAGGTAAGTCCTGATTCGGCATGTGAGTTGGTGGTGAGAAGCAATGCTGTTAATACCGCTGCTACTATCAACCAGAGTTTATTTTTGGCCATTTCCTGCTCCTTATTCATAGAATTTCTGGTGTGTTTCTTAATGCGTCTAATTTTAATATTTTTACCGTTGAAAAGCCATGTTTATATCAGGCCTTTTACAAAGTCAGTTAGAGCGTAAATAGTATCGGTATTGTAACCGGCTTCAAGGTGATAAATAAATTCGAGGTTGCCGCCGTTATTTTCTTCGACAATGTTTTTGGCCCATTTTAATATCGGCTCAGCAGTTTCTGCGGACATATCATTGGGCAAGGGAGATATACTTATCAGCATTTCTTTTGGGAAAATCTGCCTTGCTTTTTTAATAGATGTATCGCCGCCGAGGTCGATGGATTTCAGATTTATAATTTTGGAAAATGCTTGCAGATGATTAGTGCTTGGCCCACAGGAATGCAGACGGATGGGGCCGAGTTTCTCGCCGATCCGGGAGATTGCGGGCACTACAAATTGTTCTATCAGCTCGGGGCCGACCATACAGGCTGAACACTCGCCTACGTGCACCTCGGTTATGGGTAAATTGGATTTTTTTGAAAAATGCTTACAAAGAACAATATAAGCATCGCCAATCCAGTGCATAATTTGCATACAGCGCTGTGGTTTCGTCATCATATCGATGAAGATGTTTTCACCGAGAAATTTCTGAGCAGAGGTCATAGTTCCGTGTATTGCGGTCCGGCCGGACAGGTCCCAGAAAAAAGGCGGTATGGGACATAGTCGCTTGTCGGATGTGCTTTGCAGTCGGTGAATTTGCTCGTCGAACAGGTGAATTAGCGGGTGATCGAGCAAACTTTCCGGCTGAGGCAAATCACCAGGGTCTATGCCAGCCAGGGGCTCCGGTGTAATGTCGGCATCTTTATCGAGTTGGGGGATGAATTCAGCGCCGAGCAGCATTCCCAGAATCATATTCGGCTGGATGCCGCCAATTTGAATTTGTTTGTCATTCCAATAATCTATCTGGCCCAGATTTGATTCCGAGTAAAATAGCCGCATATCTGGGAAGTGTTCCAATGCATATTCATTACACAGAGAATCGACAAGATAGCGGATATCCGGATTTAAGTAATATTCTCTATCAAACATTACCTCTAATGCATCGGCCATCCATGCTTTCGAGATTGTTCCTGAAATTTTAATCATTTATGTATTCTCAGATGCTGGCTCAATCAATGCATACGACTTAGTCCGGCTAAATATTGTTATCGATCGCGAAGCGGGGCTTTCTGGTTTTCCACTTTCCACGAGTGAAGTCGGGGACTTTGATCGGGGCAC
>CBDURK010000285.1:0-4278 GCA_965369645.1 uncultured bacterium
CGTTGGCTTCCTGAATTGGTTCAACTTTGGAATCTTTTGATGACTCTATTTCAGATTCTTTAATCGGAATAACCTTTGATTCCTGGGCCGCCACAAATACGGGAGCGTTATCCTGCTCAGCCCTGGATTCCTGAACTGGCTCAACGTTGGTTTCCTGAATTGGTTCAACTTTGGAATCTTTTGATGATTCGATTTCGGGTTCCTGAATCGGAATAACCTTTGATTCCTGAGTCGTCATAAATTTGGGTGGGGAAACCGGTTTATCTTTGGCTTCCTGAGCGGGCTCGGGCTCGTATTCCTGCGCCTGTTCCGCCTCAGGTAATATTTGTTCATTTTGAGACTCGAATTCCCGTGCCTCCGGAGCCTGTTGTTGGGGTTCAGCCGACTCTGTATCCTCCGGCGTGGAAGTACTGGAAGACTTCTGGCCACTATTTTTTTGCGGAACCAATACCCCACTGAAAATCGATGAGATTTTCTTGTGCAGCCCCGCTTTATCCCTTTCCTTCTTTGACATAGATTATCTCCTGATCAAAGCCTGGGCATCGTCTATCTGCTCAACAGAAACCTTGCCATTAATTATCTCTTCAGCTAAAGCCCTGTATTCCGCCGTCGAGCGGCTTTCGGGAGCGTAGGTCAAAACCGGCTCACCCGTGCTTGGAGCCTCAGCCAACCGTACGCTTCTGTGAATAACCGTCTTAAACACCAAATCACCGAAATATTCACGCATTTGCTTTTCAGTCTGCCTGCTGAGCAGGGTCGTTTTTTCCACAAAAGTCAACAATAAGCCCAAGATTTCTACATTACAGGAATGTAAATGCTCTTTGATAATGTTCACTGTCTCGAATAGTTGTTTCAGGCCTTCCATGGCATAGTAATGCACCTGAACAGGCACAATAATATCAGTACTTGCAACAAGTGCATTGAGAGTCAACAGACTAAGCGACGGCGGACAGTCGATAATACATATATCATATTTGTCCTCTACTGTTTTGAATTCCTTGGTCAGGACAAACTCTCTACCGACCACGCTGACCAGTTCAATCTCCGCGCCAGAAAGCAGAACATTGCTTGGGGCAATATCAAGCTGCTCGAATTTTGTGCTCAATATAATATCGGAGATTGAAATTTTAGGCTTTGTAACAGCATCATAAATGGTTACAGGCAGCTCATCAATATTATGGCCAAGGCCTATTGTGCTGTGACCTTGCGGGTCGAAGTCGACTAAAAGCGTCCTCTTGCCTTTCTCGGCAAGACTGACCGCAACGTTCACTGCGGTAGTTGTCTTTCCACAACCACCTTTCTGATTTGCTATTGCTATTGTTCTCATATTTTCTTACCGTAAACTTTTGCCGTTTTTTTATCGGCAGTTTCATTGTCCTGCTGTTTTCTGACAAAAGACGTTACATTCAGACTTATCTGATAGCCTGAACCCTCACGCCCCGAGCGAGCTATTGTAAACTTGTCAACCAAGAGGACAGGCCTGTGTCTCTCCAGAGCATTCAGGAATGTAGCGAACTGATTAAATCCCCCAATAAAACTGATGACAATCTGACTCTCACTAATGTACTTACGATCAGTTGCTCCCAAGATTCCACGATTGTTTTCACCTTCTATGCTGAACGAAGCAACTTCCTTTTCGTTTGCGATTTGACTTATTTCAAAAGTCAAATTAGCTGAATCCTCGAAATCAACTACAAAATTTTTCAGCCTGTCCTGTAAGCTCCCGATTTGCTCATTCAACCTGACTTGAGTTTCTTTATGTGCTGCTCTTAGCGCAGATTTATAAACTTGTTGTTTCTCTGCGAGCCTGCTTTCAATGCTTTTTTGGGTGTTCTTCTGAGGACCTAAAACAAATATATAAAGCATCAGAAACACCACAAAACAAGCTGCCCATATCAGTCCAGCCATTATAAGATATTTTTTATACGTTTTCATAAAAAGCATTTTACAGAGCCTCCTTAAAGACGCATTTTATCTCATAGGAGGCCACATCCTGACCTTTAAGCGTCTCTGATTTCTGCGAATATCCAATACTCTCAAGCTTAGGCCCAAGGAAATCTGAAGAACGAAGACTATCCTGGAAATCCATGACTGCTTTGCTGCAGTCGTACTTCGGATTACCACTAACACTCATCAGTAACACTTTTATAGGAACACTCTTTTCAACCATTTCCTGCGGATTATCCAGTCTTGGAACCTTTTTTCTCACAGAATCCTGCCTTACTTCAAGGGCGGTTAACATCACAGAGCCCGGCATATTCTCAACTATCGTCACCAAGACAGGCGACCACTGGATATATCTTCTGATAGAAGACTTGACTTCCGCCAGGCAATCACCGTAAAGGATTATCTCTTTCTCTAATGATTCCTGCAGCCCGACAGCACCCGACAATTTCTCAATCTCTGACTGGCACCTGCCTATTTCCTGCTGATTTATTGACATATACGTTTTGCCGTTAGCATAGAAACCGAACGCTATTATGAATACGTATAAGGGTACCGCGATAGTGAACGCAGTAATAGCTATGCCTCCGGGGCTGCTTTTCAGTGGAACTCCCTGTCCTTTTAACAAATCTATCTTGAACATAATTATTTATCTCGCTGCTTGTATTAGTTGTCTATTCGAATAATTGATTACACAGACCTCATAGCAAGGCCGGCCGCCACAGCCATGGCCGGGCCTTTCTTGCTGCAAATATCTCCAAACTGACTATCCGTATCGCAGCGTATCGCATCGAAGGGATTCCACAAAACCGCCTCTACTCCGAGTTTACCGTTCAACAACTCGACAAAACCCCTGGTAAGAGCAAAACCGCCGCAAACATACAACTTCTCAACAGGCCTCGACTGCTCCTGCGTCGCATAATAGCGCAGCGTTTTTGAGACATCGACTATCAGCTTCTGAGAGGTTCTTGCGAGGCTGTCGTGAAGCCGTGCCTGAGCTTCCGTCGAATCACCGGATAAAATCTTCCGAACTTCTTGCGGCGACATAGTTTCTTCAGCAGCAATCTGCGTTATGATATCATGACCGGCAAAGGCCATATCGCGAATAAAAGGACGGCCATTAACGCCCATAATCGCCACCGTCGTGCAGGAACCGCCGACATTGAGAATGGCGGTAGTGGACTCATCAGAATTGTCGGCCAGACCATTAAAACAGTTCAAAATCGCCAATCCCTCAACATCCATCATGACGCACTTCAAAGTGGCTTCTTTGGCGAGATTTACCTTATCCGCTATCAGCGAATTCGTCACCGCTACCAGAGTACCCCTTGTCTTATCATCACCGTTCGGTGCCAAGTGATAATCAACCGTACTCTCTGCGGCATTGAAGGGACAAACCTGAGAAGCCTCAAACAATACAGCTCCATCTATCTCTGAACTCGATAATGAGGGAAATTCAAAATCTCGAACTGCTACTTCAGGTCCGCTGAGCCCGCAAACGGCATAATTCGTTCTGCTGCCAACCAATTCGAAGCATTCACGAATTGCCTCGATAGTATTTAGATTTTTATTGATTTCTTCGGTTACTGCAATCTCGGCAAAGCCGACTGCAACAACCGAATACCCGGATTCATCTTTGCATAATCGGACCGCCTTGACTGAAAATGATCCTATATCCAATCCCAGAATCTCAGTCTTGGTAAAATTAAACATTCGTGTCCACTCCAAGCCGGTTAAACCTTATGAAAACTTCTGATTTTAAAATCAAAAGTACCATTTTACGTTTCTTTTCATCTTACGTTTCTTTTCATCGGCTTAAACAACAGAGCGTTTTACTTAGAAATTACATTCATTATACATAAAGCTGATGTGCGTGTTTTCAGGATGTACCGTCCTATAAATAATCAAATATTGATTACTTCCTTTTGATTATTCAGATAGTTTCGACAAGTGTCATTCATCGATTTTTGATAATAAATTTTGGAAGTAATCCAGATGATATTTCGGGTAGTTATCGGCCCTGCGAACAAATGCAAAAACCTAAGAGGAATTAGGTGTAGTTTGTGCAATAACAACTTAAGCCCCTGCTGCGATTTTGTCGCAACAAGATTACTTGAAAGATTAGATGAGAAAATCCCTCATATCGCTTAGCGTCCAGGCAGTTCCTGCCAGTCCTTTAGTCCGCCAAAAATCACACCCTCTTCTGCTCTTGGCAGACCCGGAGGTTGTGTTTCCTGATACCGGATCCGATCATCATAAGTAATACCACAGCGCAACATAGTCATATCTCACACGGCACACAAGATTTCAAGTGACTGATTCTGATGCCCAGTT
>CBDURK010000286.1:0-4275 GCA_965369645.1 uncultured bacterium
ACGTTATGTTGACAATGGCGGTTAGAGCATATAGTATATGCGGTTTTATTGGTATTGAGCTTTTTAAGGATTTGTTAGATGTCTGAAAAGAAGGATAAAAGTTATCGGGATACGCTGAATTTGCCCAAGACGGGTTTTTCGATGAAGGCGAACCTGATTCAGCGAGAGCCGCAGTTGCGTAAGAAATGGGCGAAGGAGAATATTTACGGCAAAATCAGAGAGGCCCGCAAGGGTGCTCCTTTGTATATACTTCACGATGGGCCGCCTTATGCCAACGGCGATATTCACATGGGACATGTCATAAATAAGGTGCTCAAAGACCTTGTTGTCAAGTATAAGACCATGGCCGGATTCGATGCGCCTTATAAACCGGGCTGGGACTGTCACGGCCTGCCTATCGAACTGAAAGCGGTTACCGAACTCGGCGAGAAGGTGTACGAGAAGAGTAAATTAGATATTCGCAGGGACTGTTTCAAATATGCCCGAAAGTACGTTAGATTGCAGAGCAAGCAATTTCAGCAATTGGGGATATTCGGTGATTTCGAGAATCCTTATCTTACGTTTAAGCCCACATACGAAGCGGGGATTTTGGAAGTATTCGCTATGCTGGTTGAGAAGGGACTTGTTTACAAACAATTGAAGCCGATTCACTGGTCGATTGGCTGCGAGACGGCGCTGGCTGAGGCGGAGCTGGAATATAAGGATATTTCGTCGCCGAGTATCTTTGTTAATTTTCCGGTTGCAAATGACAGTATTAACAAACTCATTGAACTTGGGCTGGTAAAGCAGGATGAAGCTCAAAATGCGAAAGTTTGCTTTATGATATGGACGACGACGCCGTGGACGTTGGCGGCGAATCTTGCTATTGCGGTCCATCCTAATCTCGAATATACGACGCTGACTTATGAAAAGGACGGCGAGAAGTTTGTTTCGTTAGTTGCAACCGAGCGTGTCGAGGCGGTAGTTGCGGCCGGGACATTTGCTGAAGGACAATACAGCATCGGTGAAAAATCCGTCAGAGGCAGCGAACTCGAAGGTCTTCGCTACGAGCATCCGTTCGTTGAAAAGAACCCGACGGACAAGGATGCTTATATGGTCATACCGGCGATGTACGTTACAACCGAAGACGGGACGGGACTTGTTCATACTGCGCCGGGACACGGAATTGATGACTATATGACAGGGCAAAAGTATGGTCTGGCTATTTATTCGCCTGTGATGGACGATGGGCGATATGACGATACGGCGCCGGAGTGGCTACGGGGACAAAACGTTCTGGAAGTTGAAACCATCGTTAACAACCACTTGAGGGGAAAGAAGCTGCTTTTCGCTGAGGGTGAGATTATGCATAGCTACCCGCATTGCTGGCGGAGTAAGGGGCCGGTGATTTTCAGGGCGACAGAGCAGTGGTTTATCAGTGTCGATAAAGAGCTGCCTGATTCGGGTGAAAGCCTGCGTAATATGGCTCTTGAGAGTGTTAAGGATGTTAAATGGATTCCGGGGTGGGGCGAAAAGCGCATAGCCGGGATGCTTGAATCGCGGCCTGACTGGTGCATAAGCAGACAGAGAAGCTGGGGCCTTCCTATTCCGGTCTTTTTCAACTCGCATGGGAGCACTTTGATTACCAAGGAATCGGTTTTGGCTGTGTCTAAGCATTTCGCTGAGAACGGCTCTAACGGTTGGTTTACGGATTCACCTGAGAAGATTTTAGGTGAGGATTTCGAATTGCCGGAGGGATTTTCCTTTGATGATCTGCAGAAGGAAGATAATATTTTCGATGTCTGGTTCGAATCGGGATGTAGCTGGTACAGTGTGTGTGTTAAAGAGGAGGGCTGGGAAGTTCCTGTGGATTTGTATCTTGAAGGCTCGGACCAGCATCGCGGGTGGTTTCAACTGTCACTTCTGCCGGGTATCGGGGCAACGGGCAGGGCGCCGTTCAAGAGCGTTCTGACGCACGGCTTTACGGTCGATGAGAAGGGAATGAAGCAGTCGAAATCTTTAGGCAATTATGTTAATGCGCAGGATGAAATTGAAAAGTATGGTTCGGATATTCTGCGACTGTGGGTTTCGAGCGTAAATTATCAGGAAGATGTAAGGTGCAACGATGAGATAATCGGGCGGACTCAGGATGCTTACAGGAAAATCAGGAATACGCTGCGATATCTGTTTGGCAATATCAATGATTTCGATCCTAATGCCAACAGTGTTCCCTACGCAGAGATGTTCGAGATAGACAAGTGGGCGATGCAGCAACTGAAAAAGCTCATAGCTGGTGTTACCGAGGCTTATGATAACTTTGTCTTTCACAGGGTATTTTCACTTGTGTATAACTTCTGTACAGTTGAGATGAGCAGTATCTATATGGATGTGCTCAAGGACAGGATGTACTGCGAGGCGGCGGACAGCCAGTCGCGGCGGAGTGCCCAGACGGCGATGTATAATATATTGGATTGCATGATTCGGATGTTAGGGCCGGTATTGGTGCATACGGCCGAAGAGGCGTGGGGTGCTATGGAGTTCAAGAGCCAGGATGTCGAAAGTGTTCATCTGGTCTATATGCCGAAGGTCGATGATTCGATTGATTTTGAGGGCGATGAGCCGAGGTGGCAAAAGCTGATGGGGCTGCGCGATGAGGTTTTGCGGGTTCTGGAAGGTTTGAGGCAGGAGAAGAAGATTGCAAGCAATCAGCAGGCGTGCGTGACGGTGTGCTGTGACGATGAAAACGCGGCGTTTCTGAATGAGTTCGGGCTTGATCAGTTCGCGGCCCTTTGTATTGTCAGTGAGGTCAAGATAGTAAAAGCGACAGGTGAGACTACAATCGCCGCGGAAAAGAGCAGTTACGAAAAATGCCAGCGTTGCTGGAACTATTGGCCGAGCGTCGGGTCTGACAGTGAACAACATGATTTGTGTGAGCGATGTGTAAGTGTTGTGCGTTCCTTCGGCAGTGCTCAGGACAAGCGGGCGTGATGCGTATTGCGAAAAGACACAATAGTCAAGATAGCTGTTCGCAGACTTTATGATAGACTTCATCGACGGTTATTGTATCGACGTTGTGTTTTGGGTCTCGGCTTTTTATTTTATGGCCTCTGGAGAAGGGTTCACGTGCCACGAGGCATTCGATTCTTTTATATGGCGCTATTCTGGCGGGGTTGGACCAACTGAACATCAGGACCAGGGGTGTGCTCAGGGCGGCGGCGATATGGCCGGGGCCGGTGTCGTTGCTTACTACAAGTCTGGCGTTGTTCAATAAAACAACAAGCTCGCTTAGAGAAGTTTTGCCGGCAATGTTTGCAACGGGGACATTGGAGAGGCCTTTTAACTTTTCAATAAGCGCAGATTCGCCTGCATCGCCTGTTGCGACAATGGGTAATTTGTGATGTGATGAAATTCTCTCTGCCAATTCTGCAAAGCGCTCGACGGGCCATCGTTTGTCATCGTGGGCGGAACCGGGGATGAAAACCACATAATTATCCGGAGAAATATAGTGGCTTTTCAAAAGGCTGCCAACCGAATCGGCGGCCTCTGGGTGCTGCGGGAGAACAAACTGCACGTCAAGCTCAGAGGCACCAGCAATCTTGATTATTTTCAGGTAATAGTCAACGAGGTGAATACAATCCTTAGTTTGGGTGATTTTGTGCGTGTAAAAGAGAGGGGCTAATTCTCTGGCGTTTGCTATTCCAAAGCGTTTTTTACAGCCCGAAAGCCAGGCGAGGGAAGCTGTTCTGAAAAGTCCCTGAAAGTCTATTACGGCATCAAATTTTGCACGGTGGAGTCGGATTATCAGTGAAACCAGATCGGCCATTGCACGGGGATGGTACCATGCCTTGCCGAGAAACTTACGGTCGAAAGGGATAATCTCGGTCAGGTGGGGATGGTTTTCAAGAATAGGTGCAAACTCCGGACGGATGAGCCAGCTAATTTTAGCATTGGGGAAACTTTTTCTCAAGGCTGTCAGCGCGGGCAAGGCCAGGACTATATCGCCCAGTGAGCTTGGTTTTATTATCAGTATGTTTTTAAGAGAATCGGTCATAATCTTGTATATCGTATTGCTTGTCGCGTATTGCGAGTATAATTATTTTACGGCTCGTAAGGTCTATATTTTAACGAGCGATTGTAAATGATGGAACGGTTAGATGCAATTGGATTTGTTATGATGAATTGTTTGTGCAGAAATTGTTTTCAATTTGCCAAATATTCTCTGAGCAGAAACAAGAAAAAAGCCCACCGTTAGTTACGGTAGGCTTGGAATTCAGGTGTGGAAAAAAGGTTAGCCTT
>CBDURK010000287.1:0-4248 GCA_965369645.1 uncultured bacterium
GGAGTCATATTTTTCCCGGGCTTATGCCGACGGCCCGCTGCCAATCGGGATGGGCCAGACTATTTCTCAGCCGTACATTGTCGCCCTGATGACTCAGGAGCTTTGGATCGACCCTGGCTGCGAGGTTTTGGAGATTGGAACGGGCAGCGGATACCAGAGCGCCGTGCTGAGTAAGCTGGCAAAAAAAGTCTATACCGTAGAAAGATTTGCCGAGTTGTCCGAGTCGGCCCGAGTAGTTCTTGGCAAGCTTGGCGTAAGTAATGTTGAGTTCGATGTTAGTGACGGCAGTTGCGGCTGGCCGAAATCAAGGTTGCCAAAATCAGGATGCTTTGACAGGATTATGATTACCGCCGCGATGCCTCAAATACCGAAACCCCTGCTCAGACAGCTTGCAGACGGCGGCTTTTTGGTCGGGCCTGTCGGCTACGGAGGGGCACAGGAACTGGTAGTTTGCGAAAAAAGGCCGGACAAACTTATCGAAAGAGTAATCTGTGACGTCCGGTTTGTAAAACTCCTCGGTAAACACGGTTTCGAGCAATAGCACAAGAATTGCATTACTATATTTTGTCATTCCCAAAAAAGTTAAATTTGTTATTGTATGTCCATGGATGGATATACAACAACTTCGGATGTCAGGGAAGAATCAGAGAACAGGCTCCGCATTTCTATGCCGGTACAATATCTCACAGGTGTCGGCCCGGCCAGGGCAAAAACCTTTGAGCAGTTAGGGGTGCATACCGTAGGGGATTTACTGGAATATTTTCCTCGCGACTGGAATTTCCTGCCTGAATTAATAAAAATAAACCAGATACAGCCGGGTAAGGACGCGGCGGTTATTGGCCTGGTCGAATCAACAGACTACCAAAGCTATCGCAGGCAGCCGCTGTTCGAAGCGGTGATAAGTGACGATACGGGAGTATGCAGGATTATATGGTTTCACGGTGGATATCTTTGTAAACAATTAGCGCCGGGCCAGGTAATAATGGTATCCGGCAAGGCTGCCCTATATAAACATCAGTTGCAGTTGACTAATCCGAAGTTCGTTGTCCTCGACGAAGAACATCACCGCTCGCCGGAGTATTTCAGTGGCGGGGTCTATCCCGCCTGTAAAGGACTGAGCAGCGGGCAAATAAAAAAGATAATAGGGCGCGTACGCCAAGCGGCCGATAAGCTTGTGCCGGAGTTTTATGACAAAAGTTTTATGAAGAAAGCAAACCTTATCAACAGAAAGGATGCTTTTAAGTGGATACATTTACCGCCGGACGAGAAAAAGCTGGCACAGGCAAAACGCAGATTAAAGTACGATGAGCTGTTTCTAATGCAGTTGGGATTGGCGCTGCGCCGGTATAAGGTGCAGCATTTTTCGGCGGCAAAATCCTGCATTTGCAGTGATGAAATCGACAGCCGAATCAGGAAACGTTTTCCATTTCTACTAACCGAGGACCAGAACGACTGCATTTCTGAAATAGTTTCGGACATGAGCAGAAACGTGCCGATGAACCGTCTGTTACAGGGTGACGTGGGTTCGGGCAAAACGGTGGTGGCACTTTATGCCGCTTTACTGGCGGTCGCCAATGGAATGCAAGTGGTAATTATGGCGCCCACGGAGATTTTAGCAAGCCAGCATTCTCTGAGCATCGAAAAATATTTAAGGAACAGCAAGGTCAAAAGGATTTTGATAACAGGGGGATTGACCGGTAAAAAGAGGACCGAGCTTTTAGAACGGATAAAAAGCGGCGATGTTGATATTATCGTTGGGACGGTGGCATTATTACAGGAAGATATTGAGCTTCGGAAATTAGGACTGGTTATAATCGATGAACAGCACAAATTCGGAGTCGAACAAAGGGCGCAACTGCGAAAGCAAACCACTCCACACTGTCTTGTTATGACGGCTACGCCTATTCCACGGACGCTGGCGATGACTGCGTTCGGAGATTTGGATGTTTCGGTCATCAAGCATTCCCCGCCGGGCAGAGGCAAAGTTATTACACGCTGGGTCGAACGGAAAAACCGGCTCAAAGCCTACGAATTTATCCGAGAGCGCTTCAGGGCGGGCAAACAGGCATATTTTATTTATCCTCGGATTACCGCCGTTGAACAGGACAATGACGTCAAAGCCGCGACCGACGAGTGGAAGTATCTTTCAGCAAAGGTTTTCCCGGAATTTACGGTTGAGCTTCTGCACGGACAGATGCCATCAGTTAAAAAGCTACAGGTTATGTCGGAGTTTCGCAAAGCCAAAATCGATGCGCTTGTCTCAACCGTTGTAGTCGAGGTCGGAGTTGATGTGCCGAATGCGACAATAATGGTAATAGAAGATGCGGACAGATTTGGCCTGGCACAACTGCATCAGTTGAGAGGACGTATCGGAAGGGGCCAGGCGAAGTCATATTGTTTTTTATTCGCCGAGACCGACAGCGAAACAGCTAAAAGCAGGCTCGAAGTAATGACCAGAAGCAATGACGGTTTCGAGATCGCCGAGCATGATTTGCGGCTGCGCGGACCGGGCGAGATGTTCAGCACCAGACAGCACGGACTGCCGGATTTGAAAATCGCAAATATAATAGATGACTTCGACCTGCTGGTGATGGCCCGGAAATACGCGTTCGAGCTGGTCTCGCAAGACCCGATGTTAACCGAGGCCGAACATAAAAATATCCGCCAAGCTTTACTAGCTAAGTTCGGTGATGCACTGGGTTTAGCGGATGTGGCCTGAATATTTTCAGTTTTTCAGTTTGCGATTTGCTATCTTTAAACTTACAATCATCCATCTAAATTCAAAGAACGAAAATTGAATTATGCGGATAGAATATAAAAACAAACGGCTTGAAAATATTTTAATCATAGCCAATGCCTTGGCGTCGGCGATGGTTGTGACGTCTTTTGTTTTGCTCTTTGGCGGTTTTGAGAAGGAGTTGATGCCGCGGGAGGTGATTTTATATACTATTCAGGTCGTTTTACTTTGCATCTTTGTTGCTGAGAAAATAATTCGGTTCTCCAATTCATCTTCAAAGATCGATTTCTGGCGGGCAAACTGGTTCGAGATTCCGCTTTTGCTCATGCTTGGCATTACCGCAATAGGAGCAGGCCGCTGGTTTGCTCCTTCGAAGGCGGAAGCTGTGGAGGTTCGGCACTTCGCAGTAGGTATCTATCTGGTCATACAGGTAGTGGCCAAGTTATGCAGAACCAGTGTGAACATGGCGGCATCAGGCAAGAACCCGACACAAACGTTAATCGCAAGTTTTTTGGTCTTGATAATTTCCGGGGCCGGATTACTAATGCTGCCTCTGGCATCGACCGGCGATAATTTAAGTTTTGTTGACGCTCTTTTCACGGCGACCAGTGCCACTTGTGTTACCGGCCTTATCGTCAAAGACACAGGCCAGGATTTTAGTTTAATGGGGCAGATAGTGATTCTGACCTTGATTCAACTCGGTGGTCTGGGAATAGTCGTCTTTGGCGCGGTATTTGCGCTGCTGCTTGGCCAGGCATTGAGCCTGCGTGAATCGGCGGCAATGCAGGACCTGTTAAGTACCCGTACACTGAGCCGGATAGGCAATATGATAGCTTTTATTTTCATTGGAACAATACTTATTGAGGCGGTCGGCACAATCGGCCTTTTCGGGATGTGGAACGATGTGCCAGGGCAAGTCGCCAATAATATTCACCAGCAATACTTTTACAGTATTTTTCACTCGGTCAGCGCTTTTTGTAATGCAGGCTTTAGTTTATTCGACGACAGTTTTATCAGCTATGACAAAAGCTGGGGTGTGTATGTGGTAATTTGTCCGCTGATAATCCTGGGCGGTCTTGGCTTTGGCGTGCTTTACGACCTTGTCACTACCGCAACCGACAGAGTAAAAAGAGTCTTCAAAAAGCTTTTCTTCAAACGATACCGGCTTTTGATGGAAACACCAAAAAGGCTGCGGCTCCAGACCAAGATAGTCCTCAGTGTAAGTGCCTGTCTTATAGTTCTGGGCATGTTGGCTATACTTGTATTTGAACGCTATGCCAGTGGAAGCGATTCTCCTGGAAAAACCAGTGTACTTGGCGCTCTGTTTCAATCGATTACGGCAAGAACGGCGGGTTTCAATACGGTTGATATCTCGGCGACGTCGGCGTCGAGTAAATTTATTTTGATCCTGCTGATGTTCATAGGCGGCTCGCCGGGCTCTACCGCCGGCGGAATCAAGACCGTAACATTGGCCGTAGTGGTAATGACTGCCATAGCGGCGCTGCGCAAGC
>CBDURK010000288.1:0-4235 GCA_965369645.1 uncultured bacterium
ACAAATCATTAACAACCTTGAATATGGCAACGGAGCGTCTATTTACACTCAAAACGGTTATTACGCCCGCAAGTTCAAGCTCGAAACAGATTGCGGAATGATCGGTATAAATGTCGGCATCCCGGCCCCTGTGGCCTATCTGCCGTTCGGCGGGATGAAGGCCTCGCTCTTTGCTGATATAAAAGCTCAGGGCAAAGCGATTATCAACTTCTTTACAGAAGATAAAATTATAACTGAAAGATATTGGCCCGAAAGTAGCTAAATTACACAGAGATTCCATGCCAGGCGGCATCGGAGAACGTCTTCTTTAATCAAAAGAAAGCCCATATATTCACAAAATATACTTGAAATCAAATGATGTTTTCTGGTATTTTATATGTAATAAGTTGAGTCAGGTAGTAAAGTTAACATAATACTTAGACATAGTATGAAATATTTTTTCAGGAGGCAACAAGATGAAACGAAAAAAAGCCTTCACCTTAATTGAGTTGCTGGTTGTGATTGCTGTTATCGCAGTTCTTATGGCTATACTAATGCCTGCTCTAAGGGCCGCCAAATCACAGGCAAGAAAAACAGTCTGCAAAGTACATGTCGGAGGAGTAGGACTCGCCCTGCGAATGTACGCCGACGACCATGAAGGAAAAACGCATAATTCACCTAACAACGGCCTTTGGGATAATGCCTACACAAATCCAGCCGTGGTTAAACAACTTGGCCCGAATGAATCTTTGTCCTATTGGGGAATTGCGTACTTTCCGTATGCTGAAAACAAAAAAATCTATTCCTGTCCCGGTGTCGAACGGGTCGATGACTGGCCTGAAAATGGGCCATCCTGGGGAAGACTGGTGCAGCACTACTTCGCATATTGCTCCTATGGTATCAATGGTTACATCACAAACAAAAATATTGACACCGGCCCTGAATTCAGACGCCCAAGCGAGATAATTGCTTTTCAGGATCACATAGAGCAGAGATTGGATAGTATTAGTTCGGACATGTTTTGCATCGGTCCAGGACAACGTATCAATTTAACACAATGGCGTCGGAGCAGCGAGGGTGGGAGCGGCTTTGTTGACAACAATTGGTCTGGAGATCAGTGGCATGACACGATTCAAGAGTGTTTTCGTCACCGCAATTTTTCAATGACCTGCTGGCTGGATGGCCATGTATCCGAGATTGCGAGAACCACCGGCGAAGACGTTCCTACCAGATGGTACACAGGTAAGGTGGATGAGTAGAATCTTTGATACAATTATATTCGACATCATAAGACTTTGGAGATTGTAGCATTTGCCGTAAAAGCACCGCTTCTGAAATAGTTTCAATACCAAACCTGCATCTGGGGGCAATGATAAAATTTAATGGATAAAGCAGCAATACGAGCAATTACATTCGACTTGTGGGACACTGTTTTCATCGATGATTCAGATGAACCAAAACGTAAAGCACTGGGACTTGCACCCAAACCTGTTGAACGACGAAACCTAGTTCAGCAATTCTTAGCTCGTCATAAACCAATTGCAAGAGATCTGATTGATCTGTCTTACGACACTACAGATGCTGCATTTCACCAGGTGTGGTACGGACAAAACGTCACTTGGACGGTTCGCCAGCGTCTCTCGGTCCTGCTCGAAGGCTTGAAATATAATCTGCCTAAGCCTGAGTTCGATGAGCTGGTCCGGCTGCACGAAGAGATGGAATTAGCAGTGCGACCTGATTTGGCGCCTGAAGTAGCCAAAACCCTAAGCTCTCTACAGGGCAAATATAAGATGGGGGTAATTTCAGACGCCATTTTCAGTCCGGGCCGGGCTCTTCGACAATTATTAGCCGATTACGATATTCTGAAATATTTCAGTTCTTTTATTTTCTCTGATGAAATCGGTTGCGCCAAGCCCAATGCAGCCCTCTTCGAAGCGGCAGCCGAAGACCTTGGTGTCAAGCCAGCCGAGATTGTACATATCGGAGACCGAGAGTTAAAAGATATCGATGGTCCACATGCCGTTGGTGCTCGCGCCGTTTTATGTACGGTGGTCAAAGATCGCTGTAGTGAAAACACTAAGGCCGATGCCATCTGCAATAACTTTCCGGATTTGCCCGCTATTTTGGAAAAGCTAAACAAGGAATAACTACAGGAGCAACGGATGACAACTCCCTTACGATTTCTAATTATTGACGGCTATCCTAAGCAAAGCCGTGATGATCTCCAGACAGCCGGAATGAAACTCGCCTGGAAGCTTTACACGGATATGCTTCTGCAGCACCTTAAGGAAGCTGTATATGATATTCTACTTCCAAGCGACCCCGGTGCGGATATGCCTTCGGCAAAAGACCTCCACAATTATGCCGGCATAATCTGGACGGGCTGCAACCTAACTATTTTTGACACAGATAATTCCAGCGTCACCAGCCAGGTCGAATTGGCCAAAAACGCTTACGAGGTGGGAGTACCAAGCTTTGGAAGCTGCTGGGGAATACAGATGGCCGCCTTCGCTGCCGGTGGCCAGGTCGAGCCTAATCCCAAAGGACGTGAGATGGGAATGGCCCGCAAAATTCACCAGACACCCGAGGCATACAATCATCCTATGTTTGAAGGCAAGCCGCGTATATTTGAAGGCTTCGTAAGCCATGATGACATGGTTACCAGGCTCTCGCCAGGCGGGATTTTACTGGCTGGTAACAGCTTCGCCAATGTTCAGGCAATAGCCGTAACTCATAAGAATGGAACTTTCTGGGCCACGCAGTACCATCCCGAATATAATCTGCACGAGATGGCCAGATTAATTGTTGCCCGAGAGAAAAAACTCATCAAGGCCGGATTCTTCCGCAGCCGCCAAGATATGATGAATCTTGTCGAGCTTATGGAGGCACTCGCAAAAGAACCGGACCGAAAAGACCTTCGCTGGCAATTGGCTATTGACGACGATGTGCTCTCCGACGAAATCCGGCAATGCGAATTTGTCAATTGGCTAAATAAGCTGGTCCTGCCCACCGCCAGCCTTTAGTGAATATTTCACATAATGAATCTTAAAGAGTCCACTCCAGGCCGAGTTCGAGCAATTTGGCTTCTGTGGGATTACCTGTTTTACTTTCCCAGCCCATCAAACCATAATACTGCTCCAGCATCTTCGCAAAGGCCTCGCTGTCAACGCATTTACCTTTCGCCGGGCCGTCAGGCAGGGCTTTATTGAGCCTTTCCGGAAGACGATCATGCTCACGAGCAAAGCCTCTTTTAGCATTGAGCTGCCGCATCATATTCACCCGTCGTTCGCCGACCTTCATCAACTCCCAAAGTGTACATTCCCAGCCGGTGGTACAGCGGAGCAAATCTTCGACCTCGCGGTAATTAAAGAGATTGCCCGGCCCCCAGCAAAACATACACAAACATAACGTATCGAGCAAACTATAGAAATATTGCGTGTAAACAGTCATCCGTACTTTGTCCATCTCATACGAATCCGCGGCTTCACGAATTCCTGATTGCTTCGCAGAAGCAGAATTGCCACTATTAAAAATACCCAGTCCATTCCGTGCTTCACAATCACTTGCCAAAAGCCAGTCATGCTCCGACGACATGTGGTCGGGGCCGATGGGACAAACCGCGTACATCAGCGCCTGGCTTGGCTTGACCTGTGCCATATGTACAGCTAAGCCATTGTTTTTAACATTTATCGCATAATCAGCGGTTTGTCTGCCAAAGTGCTCGATTGCGGCCTCGAATCCTTCAGCTAATACATCTCCTATGCCTTTCCGCTGTGCTACCCGCTCAATCAGCCAGAGCAGTGCTTCCGGATCACCAAAACCAAGCGATTTACCCTCCGTTGCCTCCGGCGCAATCAAACCTTTCTCCGCACACTCAAAAAGATACGCCGCCAGCCCCCCCATAGTTATAGTGTCTATTCCGTAATTATTACACAGCTCATTCGCCTTGGCTACAGCCACCGGATCGGTAATATCCAGATTGGAACCCAAAAGCCCAAGCGTCTCAAATTCCGGCCCGCCAAGTCTGTCGGTTACCTTATAAGGCGTTTCTGCTTTCACTTTCCTGCGGCATCCGACAACACAGGCAAAACATGTCGTAAAACCCGCCCCTATACTGGGCTCAAAAGTAGCCCCATCAAGTTTTTTATAGTCCTCGTGATAACTGCGAGAGTAGTTATGCGTAGCCAGGTTCCCGGCCTCAGCCTGAAATCCCACCACTCCCGGTGTTCCATACTTACTCAAAGTTGCCGGAAATC
>CBDURK010000289.1:0-4207 GCA_965369645.1 uncultured bacterium
AATAGCATGAAGAAATGGATTTTTTCTTGCCTGTCACGTTCTTTTTTGCTATAATAGAGGCGTTGCGGAACGTGTAATATTCATCACAGGAGGGTGCTGATTCGGGGGAATCTTTTCAAACGGATACCGCTATTATCCCGGTTCAGCTTAGGGAGGCAGCTATAATGAATTGTACTGTAAGTAAGGTGTGCCTTATATTATTGTATATAGGGTCGGTTGTTTGTTTTGCTGATAACCCACAACAATCTTCACGGCCCTCATCTCGTAAGGCCAGACAGCGAATGCAAATTGAGCAGTTGACTCTGCCCAAAGATACGAGCCCGCGCTTGATGGCGAGAGAACTGCTCATCAGCGGCAACATACGAATATCAACTGAAAAGTTATTGGAGAATATGCCTTTAGTATATAACGCTTCCGACCAACCTTTACTGAAGGCCGAAAGTCAGTATCTTTATGACCTGAGAGTTATCCATGACATAATATCTATACCGGGTCTGCCTCGCATGATTTCATCGAGAACTATTCAGGGCTTAACGCAATATATACTTTCCGTTTATGCGGACAATGATTATGCGGGTATATATGTTTACGTGCCGGAGACGTCCATTAAAGATGGCGCTGAGCTTGTAAATGGACTTTTGTTCGTAAAAATTCTCGAAGCACCGATTACGGAAGCTAAAATAGACTTTTACGATACTGATCAGAACCAGGTCGAGAAAGGTTATCTTCGCCGTTCTACAATTCAAAAATGGTCACCGGTGAAAATGGGTGAACTGGCAGATCGCAAAGCACTGGATGATTTTGTTAATCTTCTCAATCTCAATCCTGACAGACATATAGCTGCCGTTATCTCCAGAGGTACCGAGCCGAACACACTTACTCTGGGGTACAATGTTTATGAAACAGATCCCTGGCATTATTTTATCCAGTCGGATAATTCCGGCACAAAGGACAGGCAGTGGTCACCGAGAATCGGTCTGATAAATACTAATCTTCTGGGTTTTGACGATGGATTCACCGCTGTTTATCAGGCGCCTGTGGATTCGAGTATTGACGACAATTATTCTTTGTTTGGGAGCTATGACCTGCCCATAATGGGACCCCGTCTTCGTCTTCAGCTTTACGGCGGATACAGTGAATTTGATATTGCTCCGGAGGCTGGAGTATTTGATTTCCTCGGCAGGGGTTCGTTCTATGGCGGCAGATTGCGTTACAATGTCTTTCAGGCGAATGGTTGGTTCTTTGATGTTACAGGTTCACTAAGCCATGAAAGAAGCAAGATTACACCTTCATTATTCCCGGAGTTTCTCGCCAGTGATGTCAAGATGGATTTATGGTCGGTTGGATTTGATATCCATCGTAAAGATGATATGTCACAGACTTCTTTTTCCTTAAACAGGGTTGAGAGCATGGGCGGTTCAGATCGCGAGGAATTTGCGATCGCTCGAACGGCCGCAGATCCGGATTTTAGCATTTATAACATCTCAGCTAACCATAGTCAGTATTTGGATCAGAATAAAATTCAGCAGCTTAGGGGTTCTTTTAGATACATAAAACCCAGCGAAAGATTAGTTCCTGCAAAAATGACTACTTTCGGAGGAATGTATTCTGTCAGGGGCTATGATGAATATGAAGTCGTTGCCGATGGCGGAATACTTGCTTCCGCTCAATATGAATTTGACCTGGTGAAATATAACCGGTTTTCGCAAATTGATGAATCCGAGCCGGAACAAGTGCAAGTTGAGAAATTCGAGCTTAGGAAGTTGTCGCCATTGGTGTTTATGGACTTCGGACGAGCAAGAATAGAAGATCCTGTTGCTAGCGAAAAGAAACACGAGACACTTTTTTCGGTAGGCATAGGTACGATTGTGGAGCTTGGTGATAATTTTAGTGGAGGAGTGTATTATGGCTTTCCGCTTAAGGCAACAGATGACACCAGAAAAGGAAAAGGCCGGCTGAGTGTAAATCTTATGTTGCGATGGTAGAGATTTTCTCTGGCAGTGACAAGTAGTAAAATATTTGGGTTGGGTGGACAAATATGTCAAATTAAGTTTAATGTAGTAAGGAGAAGTGGTGATGAAAATCTTAGGAAGATTATATAAAAGATATTTTAAGCAAAGCTTATCATTTATAACTGCATGTTGTCTGTTTCTCAACATGTCACTTCCGGTTGCAAATGCTGAGCCGACCGCAGCAGAGGTTGTAGCAGGCTCGGCTGCTGTCGTTCAAAGCGGCAACACCATCAATGTACAGATGGGCTCAAGTCAGGCCGTTATCAATTGGGATTCTCTGGATACTTCTTATAATGAGACTCTCAATTTCCTGAAAGATGGCAATTTTGCCGTACTGAACAGAGTAATTAATGGAGGCCCAACGCAGTTTGACGGCTCATTGTTTGCTGAAAATGGCAGTGTATTTATTGTTAATACTCAGGGGCTTGTATTTGGCCCTACGGCTTTTATTCAAGTAAGCCAATTTGTCGGCTCCAGTCTGGATATCAAAAACTCAGACTTCATGAATGGCCAATACGCATTTGCCGGTGGAAATGGGGCGGTTGTAAACCATGGTGATATTGTAGCCGAGAACGTGGCCCTCATCGGAAGCAAGGTCCTGAATGCCGGTACGATTACAAGTCCGGGCGGATATGTTGTTTTAGCTGCCGGTGATAAGATATTGCTTGGACAATCCGGTGGAAGTGTTTTTGTTGAAGTGGACTCCGCTGGAGTTCCCGAGCCGATGGATACTCAAATATCGGATGTGCCTGCTGATATTATTAACGAAGGTGTAATAAACGCTGAAGGCAGGATAATAGTTCTTGCTGCTGGCGATACCTTTTCCAGGGCTATTGCTAATATCGGTACTATAGAGACTGCGGCCGGAAAAATAAAAGTTGACGCCGCACGCGTTGAAAATATGGGCATTATCAATACAGATGCTCTCGAAGGCGATGGAGGCACTATAACCCTGACTGCTTCTGAAGAAGTTGTACTTACTGCGGGTAGTCTGACCACAGCAAACGCCGGAGCCGACGGCGACGGTGGTGAGGTAATCGTGAAGTCCGAAGGTACGGCTGTTTTCAGTGAAGGGGCGATGATTGAAGCAAAGGGCGGCAGCGAGTCTGGTAACGGCGGGTTTGTAGAAATCAGCGGTAAACACTTTGTTTTTGCAGGTGATGTGGATGCCTCGGCTAAAAATGGGAAATTAGGTACGCTACTGATTGATCCCGACAATATTATTGTTAAAGATGGTGATGGTACGAATAGTACCGATATTCTTTATGAAAAACAGCTTGAAACACAAGCGGCTGATATTATTCTGCTGGCGGTTGATTCTATCGTTATGGAAGATTTGAATGATGATGAACTTGAAGCAGACGCCAAAAACGTTACCTTTCAAACAACAGGTGTTGACAGTTTCATTTCTTTCGATCAAAGCGACAAGATAACAACAACTATAGGTGATATCGTTATTGAAGCAGGTGGCGGTGGCATCAATATCGGTAGTCTGGAAACCGGTAAAGATGGAGGCAAAGGTAAAGTCCCTTCCGGTAAAATTAGTCTTACTACTGAAAATGGAGGTGATATAACAACAAAAGACCTGCGTGTCAAAAGTGGATGGGTTTCTGGCGAAATTAATGTTAATGCTTCGGCTAACTTGACAATTGACGGTGATGTCTCTGTTGGAAAAAAGGGAGCGGCAATACTTAATGTCCCGAACGGCTCGGATGCTCAAGCAACGATATATCTAAGTGCCGGAGAAGATGTGGTTCTAAACGGTGACGTTGGCGCCTATGCCCACGGCAAAGAAGATTTCCTGCCTGGAGGTGCAACCACGGCTGATATCAAGATTGAAACTTCGGGTGGAGATGTATTTATAAACGGTGACCTGACTGCCGAGGCTAAAGCCTCAAAAAATGGGACATCTGAAGCGACTATTGAAGTGGATGCATGGGGAAATATCTACTTTGGCCCGGACGCTGCGGCTCCTTCGGCTGATGCAGACAAAGCTTATGTCGAAAGCTATGTGTCAGCTAAAGAAATAAAGGATGGAGATACTGCAGAAATTATCATCAATGTCGCGGGAAACGGTGATGGCGACGACGATGGTGACGGTGATGGCGATGGTGATGGCGACGGCGATGGCGATGGAGATGGCGACGGCGATGGTGATGGTGACAGCGATGGAGATGGCGATGGTGATGGCGATG
>CBDURK010000290.1:0-4191 GCA_965369645.1 uncultured bacterium
ATATCCTCGACTTTTCCTGTCTGTGCAATTATTCCTCTTTCCATAACGGCGATATGAGTGCCTAAGGAAACTGCTTCGGTATAATCATGTGTTACGTGTATTATCGTCTGTCCGTTGGCATTAATCCTTCGTAAAAGTGCACGTATCTGAGGTCGGGATGTAGCATCAAGTGAGCATATCGGTTCGTCCAAAAGCAGGCAATCCGGTTCACTCGCAACCGTTCTGGCAAGAGAGACACGCTGGGATTCTCCGCCGGATAGCGTTTGGGATTTGCGATTGAGTAGGTCGGTGACTCCGAAATCTTCTGCGAGTTGGGCTACTCGTTTTGAGATTTGAGATTTTGTGTATCCGCTGCGAAGTGGATATGCGATATTATCATAAACCGTCATGTGCGGGAATAGGGTATTACTTTGAAACACCAGGCCGATTTTACGTTTCTGAATCTTTTCGTTGGTGATATCTTTTCCGTTGAGAGAGATTTGTCCGGCATCCGGACGGGTAAGGCCTGCTATAATCTCGAGCAGAAGACTTTTTCCCACTCCTGAAGCACCGAGCAGAACAAAGTACCAACCCTGCTGGACTTCAAAGGAAACATCCTTTATCTCGAAGCCGCTGAATGCCTTTGAAATTTTCCTAACGGTGAGCAGCATCTTTACCTCTTACTAAAAGCCGCAATATAATGAAGAATATAAGACATATCGAAACGAAAAGAACGGCTACCGGCCGAGCATATTTTAACCCAAAGGCTCCGAGGCGTTCATGTATCAATACAGGCGTGATCATCGGATGATAGGCGATAATAAGGACGGCACCGAACTCGCTCATTCCACGAGCCCACATTAAAATTAAACCCGAGACGATCGATCTTGACGCCAGTGGAACCGAGACGGTGAAAAATACCCTCAAAGGGCTTGCTCCGAGACTTAGAGCGGCCTTCTCAAGGCGAACAGGGACAGCGGCAAATCCGTCCCGGGCGGAATTGACGAGAAAAGGGATGCTGACAAATGCCATTGCCAGCATGATACCCGCACTGCTTCCGACAAAGCTGAAGCCCATCTTATCCGCCACTTGTCCAAGGAAAGTGCCGCGGGAAACAACACAAAGCAAAGCTATCCCCGCTACGGGATGTGGTATGACGATAGGAACATCGATTATGCCGGAAATAAGACCCTTCAGGGGGAAATCTTTTCGTGCCAGGAGATAGGAAAAAGGAATAGCGGCGATAGCAAATAATGCTGTTGCTGCCATCGACGTCCATAATGTAAGCCAGATACTGTTTCGAACTTCCTGGTCTTTTGCTGTCTCTGCAAGCTCCGGCAGTGAACAATTTATGAACATACTTACCAATGGGGCGATAATAAAAAGCAGCACAACACCACCAAGTGCTGCAAATAACAGTGATAGAGGCTCGTATTTTCTGTTTAATCTTTCGGTTTTCATTTTGCGCTTACCGGAAGAGCGAAGATTTTCAAAGACTCGGGGAGTTTATTAAAGGTTTCAGTAGTCAAAGGGACCACAAAACATTGTCCGTTTTTTTCGAGAATAGCGCCGCCCGAGTCGGTTTCGAGCAGAAAGGTTAAAAAGACCATAGCAAGCTCACGGTTTGGTGCATTTTTGGGTATTGTTACGCCGTATATTATTGGCTCACCGGTTTTGGTAATAAATGTCCCCGGCTGTTTGCCGGTCAAACTGACTGACGCGCTTTCGTAAAAATCGGACAAATCCGCTTTCTTTAGATTAATTTCATCGGGCAGCACTAAATATTTAAGGTTGTGTTGAACAGCTACACTTCTATATAAAAAGATATAATCAATCACACCTGTTTCCAGAAGTGCCAATAAATCAACTTCCTTTGGGCGAATGTATTGCTGGTCTTTTGACTTAATTGCGTCAACGAGACCCGGTCTGTTATAGAATTTTTCAGCAAGAATAGTTACAAGCAGTGCTCTGTACCCACATGGATCTGAATTTGGGTCGGACCTGCCGAAGGCAACGTCTTTTTGAAGCAAAATATCGAACCAATTTTCTTGATTGATGTTATTCGCCTGCTTGGAATCCTCGATATAAACGATTGCCATTTCATTGCCTGCAAATTTTATATTCCAGTCGGCATGTTCGGGAATCAGCAGATTGTCAATGACAGTATAGTCCGCTGAAGCCATAATGTCACAGGGCCTTTTTAAGTCTGCAATTTTTCGAGCGCATATTCGGCTGCCTGTTGCTTCAAGAATAATTTTTACGCCAGGATGACTGGCTTTAAATTCTTCTGAAATCTTCTTAAAAGGAACCGCAAGGCTGCCTGCGTGAAAGATGATTAACTGCTCAGATTCGTGTTCCGAATGGTTTGAAGGCGATGAATCTTGAGCAATGAGCCATACCAGAGCCAGAGAACTCAAAGCTGCAATAGTTAGTACGATTTTTGCCGTCCTGCTCATTCTGCAATTTTCCTTATATGTTTTTCATAAGCTTTATTAACGGCTTTCTCGATGTCGCTGTGAAATCCCGTGTAAGCCTTAAGCCATTTTTTCCCTTGTTTAGTTAGAGTGCTCTGGCCTCTCTGGATACCGCCTCGATGTTTTTCGACTAACGGTTCATTTAAAGCTTCCTGCGCCTTTTTAAGGTCACCCCATGCCTTTCGATAGCTTATCCTGAGTGATTCGCTGGCTTGGGTCAATGAGCCGGTGTTTTCGATGGCTTTGAGCAGACGCCATTTGCCGTCGCCGAAAACTCCTTCAATGTCTCTGGTACTGAGCCAGAGCTTGAATTTCGCTTTTAATTTCTTCACATTCTTGTCCTCTGTAGTGTCATTTAAAACAGCCGAGCTGGCATTTACAGATTTTTATATTGAGCTTGTTGCAAATGCGTCCTATTTCAATAATTTCCACATCGTTTTTTTTAGCCAGCTCAAAGGCTTCGGTACATGTTAATATTTTTTTGTCCTCTGAAGATTGTCCGTTGTTGGTGATTTTGAGAATGGCGTTCAATAATTCTTCTTTTTTGTCCATTTGTATTTACCCATAAAAATATCTTTGGATATGCATAGCTCGACATATCGACAAGCTGATTAAAACATTTGAAGGATTTGCTGTCAATTCAAATCTTATGGCGATATGGGACCAGTTACGGGAATTTAGTATTCGGAGGATTGGCTGAAAATATTTTGCTTAATGGTTAGGAGTAATAATGACAATCAATCCTTGTGCCGAACAGGATTGAGTCTGTCTCTGTTTTCTGTCATTATGCCACCTTAACCGTTTGCTCTAAGCTCTTTTGCGTCCTCGTTTTTTTCTGTAACCGTCATATTGCTGACAAAACTGGAGGATCCCAAGGTGCTAAGCATCGGTGGCCGTACAGCTATGTTCTATCTCGAGTCTTTCTTCCAGTTCCCTGATTTGGTTCTTCAAATTCTGGTTTTCAGTCATGAGTTCATCTTCTATTAGTATTCGCTCGGATATGTCGCGAGATACGCCGACAATCGCAACTTCGTTTCCGTTCGAATCTTTAATGGTTGACCTGGAAAGGGAGATTGGAAATATGCTGTCGTCTTTTCGTTTGTGGTAGAAGCCGACTTCCCATGAGCTTCCAACTGTTCGCGTCTGGAAAACACTTCTGGTATTTTCGGTTTGCTGTTTTCCTGCCCAGAGGACAGTGTTGTTTTTCCCGATAATATCTTTCTCCTTATATCCGTATGTGTTGCAAAATGCCTTATTAACAAAGATAATATTTCCCTGCATATCGGCGATATAGATACTGTCATCGGTGCTCATAACGGCGCCCGAGAGCAATTGGAGTTTCTTGTCTGCCTTCTTGTGACTTATGGCGTTTTCGACGGTTATCGTGATGGCTTTGAGATAGTTTTGGTCGAGGTCTTTTATCAGATAATCATAAGCGCCGTCTTTCCAGGCCTTGATGGCCGTATCCTCATCACCTGCTCCGGTTACGACTATAACCGGAATATTCTTAATTGACTTCAGAATTTCAAAAGCTGTACCGTCTCCGAGTTCATGATCGGTAATTACAATATCGAATTGGTCACAATTCAATGCTTGCAGGGCTTCTTTAACAGAGCCGGCAATTGTGTAATCGTAAGAAATGTCATTCTCGTCCACAAATCGCTTAAAAGCCATCTGATCGAGCTTATTGTCTTCGATGAACAGAACTTTATATCTTGTGTTTTCCATAATATTAATC
>CBDURK010000291.1:0-4186 GCA_965369645.1 uncultured bacterium
AAAGCAGTTATGAAACCGCTTCTATGTAGTAATTATTGAATGAGATATGTATCTCAGGGGAGGTTCCGCAATGGGGGAGAATTTCTGCCGGGAATCGGCGCAGGTTTTTTTAGTTTCTTCACCTAATTGACAGATGCGCAGTTGTCAGTCTGGTTGGATGTTTACAGTTCCCGGACTGAAAACGTCAAACTCAGGGCCGTATTGTTTCAGGTATAACAAAGAATAGGACCGTGTGAAAACCGGCAAAGGCAACAGTATGACAGTGCCTATATAGGGTATAAGCAACAGAAAGCCTGCACAGCAGAGGCAGCATCCTATACAAAAGCCCATCATTTTAATTGTACCTAACACTATTCCTATGACTATTTGAAAGAGAATATAAAGAGCGAAGCGGGCTTTATTTGCAGAGAGGATGGTGAGGAATTCCCGCCAGCCGGCGGTGCAGCTTGTTGTTCGTAAGAACATAATTGGGACGACAAAGTCCATTGTGAATTTACTGATACAGCCGAAAATAATTGCTCCGACAAGAATAATAAGACCGATCATTATTCCTCCTAAAATGCCGATTGCAATTGCCCCATTGCCGGCTATCATCATAATGAAAATACCAATGGCTAACAAAATGGGTAGCCCTATCGTTATGAAACTTATTAAGCCTAATATAATTCTGAACAGAAATAGGCTGTTGGCGTGTTGCCGGAATTTTGTCCAGGGAATTGAGACCTCTGCTTTGTTATGAGCAACGCAGTGGAGGAACATAAATCGGCCCCGGCTGCTTAACCACATAACGGCAAGCCAGAGAAATATGCCGATAACGACAACCACAACTGATACGGGAATAATCCAGTCCAGATTTGCCATAACATACCCTTTTGCCTGGCCGAAGCCTTCCATGACTTCGTGAGATTCTCCTCCTCGTCCACCGCCTCCTCCTCCGCCACCGCTGCCAAGGTATGCCAGCCAGGCGCAGAAGCCGATGACGAACCATTTGCCGAAATCGAAAGGCCTGAAAAGGATTTCCTTTACCTTCTCGAAAGCCGGGCCGATAGGGTCGATAACACTTACGTTTATCTCATGTGCGTCCATAGAACAAGTCCTCCCGGACAAATATATCGGTTAATAAAGGGCACTGCTATAAATAATACGCTTGTACGTAGTCTAATCTTCATTATTACTGTTTTTTTTCGGTGAAATATCGCTATTTACCGGAATAAAAGACTTACGTTCCCGGTTTTTCCTGCTGTTGTTTCAGTAATCGAAGTTCTTTCTGAATCGGCCAATCGCCAAAGGCCAGTACAAAGGGCATGATAATATTTGCTATTGGTACGAGCATTAGCAGTCCGAGCGCCCAGCAGTAGCCGGCCTTGGAAAATACCTTGCAGAAAATCAATATTTTTATGATGAGCACTATCAGGCCCATTAGAATTGCGAATGCGATGAGTATTACGCCAAACACGGGCTGACATTGCTCCATAGGAAGACCCAATTCCATATTTTCCCCTTTCAATTAGTTTCAGGAAATCGACTTAACGGCAAACGCTTTATCTCCAATATTACGCCTTATATTATAGCAAATAGGCCCTGCTTTTACAAAGCTAATTTACCCGTAAGAATCAGTGATGGACGAAAGCTCATAACCTGTTAAGTTTAGCTATCGTTCGAGCTACGCGGTCACGGTGGGCTTCGATGGGGGCCGGGTCTTTTGTGAAGTTGGTCATGTCCTTCGTAATGCTTTGGGGTACCTCAAGCAGAGCCGTGTATATTTTAAGCTGTAGGTCTGTGAGTTTGTTCTTTTTGGTTTTGAGTAGTCTGCTCAGAATGGCCATGTACTCGTAGTCCTCGATACCGTCGCGCAGCATTTCCCAACGGATGCTGTCAACCGGGCCGTCGAGAACCGGGCCGGCCGGATGGGCATCCGCGGCCGCCTCGGGTGGATAAATGAATCGACCGTCACCATTGCCCCATGGTTTTTTAACGCCTTTTGGCGTTCCGTAACCGACGCGCCAGCCCATTGGATCTTCGTAAGGATTCTGAGGATGCTCCGGATCAGGATAAGCGGTGGAACTGGTCCAGTAGTTTGTCTGCCAGACCAGGATACCGGCAATTTTGCGTTTCCAACTCTGCCAGAGCCAGACTCGCAGCTCAGTGCCGGGGTGGTCTATGAATAAAGTACAATAGGGTGCTTTTGGCCCTGTGCAGACATACCACCAGAATTTTTCGCCATATTTGCGTCGTTGTTCGGCCGGTCCGTCTTTATGGTTGTTTGAAACAGCGCACCAGATATCCGGCCCGCCGATTAAATCCGGTTCGACCTGTTCGGTCAGCATACGAGTGATGTCCGGGGCTGACTGTTTGAGCTTGGCGAAGCCGTTCATTACGAATTCATAGTCTTTTGGGGCGGGTTCATCGAACCAGTAAACAAAGGCCTCGTCAAGCCAGCCTTTTTCGCGCAGGTGCTCCTGCATTTCTCGGCAGTAAGTATTAAAGGCGGCTTTATAGTGGGGCGTATCCTCGCTGAATCCGAGCAGTTCCGGGTCACGCCGTGCATGGAAAGTTCCGCCGCCAAGCCCCGGAATACCGAGCCGAAACGAGTTAAAGTGGTAGTAATCAATTCCTCGTTCCATCGCTTTGTCCCAGCCTGTCCAGTCAAAGGCCGGCTTAAGCTCTTCGGGTTTAATTGACTCGGTGACTTTAGGCCAGGTAACTGCAAGCCTATCAAGCGGTGCAGGATTGTAGGGCGAGATATGATGGGCGCCGAAGCTGGCCCAGTACTTGTCGATGACCTGCCGCTTTTGTTGAAGACTCGAGAGTTTATGATAACGGAATACGTTGGATGGGGTGAAGCCGAAAGCTGTCGTGCAGGTCATCTTATCGGGAAGAATGAAATCATAAACCTTTACGCGGAGTTTGACATCGGCGTTGTAATTTTTTGCCGAAAGGTGAATACTGCCGGTATAGATTCCGGCCGGCACCTGGCTTGGAACTTTGATGCGGATCCAGAACGGCTGATTTTTATTTGCCTTTAGTTTAATGGCGCCTTTAAGCCGCGGCAGGGGGTCAGGCCAAAGGCCGCCCGCCGAGCTTTTGTCGGTGGGGACTGTGACATTGACGTATCGCACTTTGAGCACTTCCACGTTTTTGGCAGGGATGGTTGTTCCGTCGGGGCCGGTTAGAGCTGCGGCGTGCACTGTAAAATCCTCTAAGGAAACTGTTGGCCTGACTACCAGTTGCGCTGCCTCTGCTTCGTTACGGGCCGCACGTATTACTATTGCCCGGCCTTTTGTTTCGGGAAGTGCCTTATCAGGACTTATTTTCCATCCGGATGAGGCCCACCATAAACCTACCTGCTCGGTGGAAGAGGCAAGCAGTTCGCCATACGTTGAGTTGAAATAATCGCTTGTTTGAGCTAATACACTCCGGCTGCTCAGTAATAGTGTCAGGAAAAAAATGGTTCTTAACATTGGACATCACCTCCAAAGCGGATTCTTAAATTTTAATCTGGCTGCCAGTTTCTCCTGGTCATCAATGAATTCTCAACTATAAAACCCGGTCGGTCAAGAGATTCTTTCGGTATTCATAATTCTTTGATGGCCGAAGGATGATTGACCATTAATTATAAAAGCTTTATAATATGTTTATTAATATTGAACCAAACTTTTATGAAATGCAGGTGCCTTATAGGCACATAAATTATGAAAAAGAATTTCGAACAAATCGCCAAAGAAGACAGCCGATTCAATCCATCGGCCATTAAGTTCGTTTATGAAGGGCTCAGCTTTACCGTAAAAAAGATAACTGTCGAGCCCAGACACATCAGCGGCCAAACACTCTCTGAAGGATTGCGAAAGCTGGCTATCGAAAAGTGGGGGAGAATGTCAATGCTGGTACTGAGTAACTGGGGCATTAAAACAACCCGTGATTTCGGTGAAATCGTTTATCTGATGATAAGAAACAAGTGGATGAGTGCCGCTGAAACCGATACGATAGATGATTTCAATGATGTATATGAATTTCAGACTGTTTTCAAAGACCTGTTTGTTTTTTAAATTATATTTCCAGCCGGTACCGTTTCGGTGTTTTTGTTAAATACCTCAATATCCTTATTTAATTTTGTAATTCTGGTTTTTGTCTTATACAGATTCAATCCATCGATACCACATTTTTCGATAAACTGCTTCTACACCGG
>CBDURK010000292.1:0-4183 GCA_965369645.1 uncultured bacterium
GGAACCGGTGGAATTACGGCATTCGATGTGGACTATCTCTCAGTTGACTAATTAATGAGATTCGAGTTACATCGAGTAGTCGAATAAATGTTGGGCCGGACTGATATGTATGGTTCGGCATAATGAAGTTCCTGGTTTTGGGGGCACAGTTCGTGCCCCCAAAACCTTTTCTATTTTGTAACAAAACAATACAGGCCCCGATTATTTAAGGAAACAGAAGACGAGCTTTGAAATAGCAAGTTTTATTAACATGCACTGGTTAGTACCTACTGGTGGATTGGCGCAAGAAATTCAGGCAAATCTTCAAAACAAGATATTCCGAATCTAAACCTGTCCGAAGTAAAATAAATCCGGGAAATGTTTTAGATGGATTTATAGGCTTTCTATCGTTCGACAATAAACGTAACGTCCCAGGGCAGCGGTTTGCCCCTTTTGTCGCGCTTTCGGCTGTCTCTTTCGGCACCGCCCTCGTCGGTCAGGTCATCACCAATACTGTAAACCACGAATCCGGTTTCCAGCGTTCGGTATTTCAAACTTTGCCCGTCGAAAGGATCCTTTGGCACGAACTCCATATAGGCCGGAATCAGATTATCCAGAGATAGCGGCAGATGCCCCTCGGCCAGTCGGTATCGCTGGATAGCAAGGGCGGTTTGTGTCGCACGCAGGTGAGCCAGGTGACGGGTATCAATTTGCATAATGCGTCCGAAGGCTGGCATGAGCATACGAGTGAACATGCCTCCACGTTTTCCGCTGTGAACGTCCTCCTGGATAGATTCACAAACCAGAAGCCGTTCGTTTGCAGACAATTCCATAGCATCTATCAACTCCTGCATTATGTCGATATATTGTGCTGCATTCCTGTCATTAAGCCCTGTTATCCTCCAAAAAGCGAGGAAAATGATGCTTAATCCACCTTCCGACCCAAGTCGATCTGAGACTTCTCTAACGTGACCTCGAAAAGTATACAATCCGATGCAATTTTCTCCGATAAGAGCACGTTTATATCCTTCATCATTACCTGCTTCTTCAATCCACGCAGAGAGCTTCATCAATTGTTCTTCCGTGAGTTGGATTCTGTTAAGGAGCCGCTCTATATTTTTATAAGCCGTGGCTTTTACTGCAATGTGAATAAGCCGATGGAATAATAAGGGTACATTAGAAGAATTGGCCAGAGACAGGGTTGAATGAATGCTTTTCAGAGCTTTTTCGGGATTGTGATTATCGCACTGGATAAAGACATTTAGACGAAGCAGATGTGCGCACTTACGTAAATTCTTAAGCCATGGTGCGTCCTGGTCCGACTTATGAATGAAGCCTATTGGATATCGGCAATGCTCAATAGAGGCCGCTTCATGTAACAATGTGAGTGTTTTTTTATTGTCGGACAGGAATTGTTCCACAAGTTGATGATTAGGGTCATCCAACGGTTGGGTACGTGCAGGTAGCGGTGCTCTTCCGACAACAGGAAGAGCTTTGAGGTCCTCCCTGTCCCATTCGACATAATTCGAGAAGGCATTCATATAAACATCGGCGGAATTTTCCACTCCTGCGGGTATATTATACCAACTGTCCAGCTCTTCAAGGGTAACAGGATAACCTTTAGTCCGGAGAATATCTATTTGCTTCTTCAGCTTGAGACTTCCGGAGACCCGAAACAACACAAACAAAAGCAGCAGCAACGCAACAATGCCATGCCACATCTTAAAACGTCGGCGAACACGTTTGTTTTTGTTTTCCATATTAGTTCCTCACTATTTGGACCTTGCTTAGGTAACGTTCTATATATTTACTATGTTCAATTTCCTATATTCGGGTTCATTGTTATTCAAGTTGCATCCCCGCCTTCTTTAATGCCGCTAATGCACGTTTGTTGTCTTCTTCGTATCCGCTCCATGCATCCACTACTCTACCTCTTGCATCGATGATATAACTAAGCGGCACGGTCCCGCTTCTATTTCTGTAGCCTTCAAATATCACCTTTTCAGAGGCGTCGGATGAATCGAGGATATTAGGAAATGTCACTGAGTTCTCACGCATGAAGTTCTGTGCAATCCGTTTATCATCGGCGTAGTTAAAGCCGAGAATCACCAGTCCCTTATCTTTGTACTTTTCAGAGAGTTTTTGCAGATGAGGCATCGTCTCGCGGCAGGGCGGGCTCCCGCATCGCCATATATAGAGCCAGATGGCCTTGCCTCGATAGTCCGACAGCTTGATGTTACCGCCGTCCGCTGAGAGCAGTTCGAAATCCGGCGCCTCTGTCCCCGGCTTTAGCAAAATATCGTCCGGCTCCGGTTTCTCCCACTGCCGCCATCCCTCCGGTGGCGACCAGGTGAACTTCTGTTGCGGAATCCTGGCGTTAAGAGTCATGTCCGAGAATTCTTCAACTACGACTTTATTATTTGCCAGTCGGACAATCTCCTTTATCCTTCGCGGCAGATGGTCCTTTCTTGATATCCAAAAATACCGGGTCAGATGGGCTTTCATGAAGCAGACCTCAATCACTTCGCATTCTTCCTTTTTCACATAATCTATACCTCTGCTTCTTATACCGTCTATATAGGGTGCAAGAGAATCCGTATAACCGTGGAAAATGCTCGGATCAAGGATTGCCCCGAACCACGCTATATCGAGCAGATTGATCTGGTCTCTAATAGAGAACCTTCCTATGGGAGTTGCCTTCTTTATGTAAACGTTCGCTCGTGTCTTTTCATAAATTTCCCTGTCCTCATAAAAAGAAAAAGGACGAACTCCCTCCCAGTAAAACCAGAGATTGTCACCATCGCCGACAAGAGTACTATATCTTGTGCGTAGAAGGTTGCTCGCTTCAACGCAAAAGTAGTTCGGCTTTTTAAGCCAAACCTTGTAATTGGATTCTCTGTCGTCCGGACCGCTGCAAACACTTGTATAAGACAGGCTCTCAGCCTGGCGCATCGTCTCAATCATTTTTTCGTATAAAGCATGTGCGGCCGGTTCATCCTTCACTATCATCGAAGACCGCCAGTGTGCTGGCGAAGAGCCAACAACATAGAGAGCCCAAGCTTCCAATACCAGTGCGGCGATGGTGGTAATCGTCCATACATTGATCTTATTTCTCATCTGTATTCCAGTGACTTTTCGACTTTTCGGCTCTTAGTCACGCCCGCATGAAAACTGCCGTCTGTTCAGAAGAACAATTCCTACAATGCTGTAAACCACTGTCAGTATCAGGCTGTGCACTACGCAGGCAACACTTTTGGCCAGGCTGAATCTTCCGACTGTCAGGCTGTATTTCCCATATTCTCCGCAGGCGAACTTGTATAACAGCTTAAATGGCGGGCATGCGTAACTGATAAAGCTGACCAATACATCTGTTTCTGAATGCTGTTTCAGGTAGCCCATCATCATGCTTACCACGAAAAAGACAGTGATAATCACGACAAGCAAAAGCAGAGAATTGTATGCCCGTCCTACCACGACAGATAAAGATGTTGATAGTGCCGCACAGGTATTAAAAAGCAGCCAGGATGCAAAAAGCCACAAGCCGAGATTGTCCATATTACTGCCTTGGCGCATAATAGTATTAAGAATAAATATAATGCACCAGGCCAGGATAAAGTGCACGGCGGCCTGTAACGAAAGGCCCAGTAAGCGATAAATATAAAGTTCTCCCAGTCGGAAAGGTTTTGTTACCAGAATACATATCCGCCCGGATGAAATATCATCACCGAAAATGCCGGCGCTTAGCGACAGGGCGAGAAAAAAACCTCCCCAGATAAAAATAAACCGGCCGAATTCGTTTACCTTCGGGAGAAACAGCCACCAGAAAATACCATACAGTGTCAACCAGCTTAAGTGAATAATCAAAATGTATATCTTTCGACAAAACGTTTCTTTTATCAGTTCGTAAGCTCTCATTGACTAATTCCTCTCGTTGTAAAGGCGCAGGAAAATATCTTCTATATCCTCTGTCTGCAAGTTGACACTTCGTATGCGAGCGCCGCCTTTTACAAGGCCGCTTACTATATCAGGGACATCTTCAGGATCGTTTACTGCTATTTCCAGCTCCGTATCGGAGACGCAAAGTATTTTATACGGTGACAATAATTTCTCGGCAATATCATTGCCGTTTGAAACAAGCTGAACTCTAAGGCGCCCGATATGGTCTGAAGCAATTTTGTCACCGAAGCTGACAACCTCTCCGCGG
>CBDURK010000293.1:0-4174 GCA_965369645.1 uncultured bacterium
TGAGATAGAACTTCTTTTCATTCAAATCAGTAAGCTCAAGGCCGAAGGGGTCGGCATCATCTATATTTCACATCGCATAGAAGAGGTTATTCGTATTGCTGACCGCGTTACGGTGCTGCGGGACGGAAAGGTTATCTCGACTAATCCAGCGAGTGAGCTGTGCGTTGACGATATTATCCGCAAGATGGTAGGTTGTGACTTAGGGCATGAAGAATTGCGGTATGACTCAGAAGCCGGCGAGGTAGCGCTTCGTGTTGTTGGGCTTAAGCGGGGCCGAAAAGTTAAAGATGTTAGCTTTGAAGTTCGTCGTGGTGAGATTCTTGGCGTCGCGGGGCTGATGGGCTCAGGACGAACTGAAACAATGCGAGCGGTGTTCGGCGCGGACCGACCTGACAGTGGCGAAATATATCTATATGGAGCAGGCAAACCGGTCAAAATCCGCAAGCCTCGTGATGCAGTTCGAAATGGCATTGCTTTCCTTACTGAAGACCGCAAAGAGCAGGGATTGCTGTCGGGATTATCTGTGCGTGTTAATATCTCGCTGACGCGGTTAAGAGATATTAGCCGGTTTGGATGGATAGATATAGCTGAGGAGCGGTCCGTAGCGGATAGATATATAGCTGCTCTGGGTGTACGCTGTTCATCTAATGAGCAAATAGTCGGACAATTGAGCGGAGGCAACCAGCAGAAAGTAGTCATCGCGAAATGGATATACAGAGATTGTGATGTTCTTATTTTCGATGAGCCTACCAGAGGTATTGACGTCGGTGCCAAATTCGAGATATACCGCATGCTCGCGGAGCTTGCGGAAAAAGGTAAAGCCATTATTTTAGTTTCATCGGACAATAAAGAGCTTATGGCTGTTTGCAATCGTATTATGGTTATGTCGGCGGGTTTGGTTGCGGCTACGTTCGGGCCGAATGAATGGAACCAGGAAAAAATAATGTCTGCCGCTTTTAGTCAGTACATAGGCGCCCCAGAAGAGAGTAAGAGAAGGTTATGCGAAAAATAAATAATAAGGGCTTTGTGGGCCTGCCGACTTTCGTTACGGATTATATTGGCATGGCGTTGGCGCTGACCTTGCTGTTGATTATATTCGGTCTTTCCGCTCAGAACTTTTTTACCCTCACGACTTTCAAAACAATCGCCAATCAAATACCGGGTATCACTATCGTTGCTGTTGGGATGACATTTGTGTTAATAATTGCGGGGATAGATTTATCGGTAGGGTCGGTTATGGCTTTAGCCAGTGCGGTGTTGGGTCTTTCACTGGTCAAATTTAATTTCCCGCTCCCGGCAGCGATTGCAGTATGCCTTGTGGTGGGTATTCTTTGCGGTACGGCTAATGGTCTGGTAATAATACGGTGGAAGCTGCCGGCTTTTATCGTTACGTTAGGTATGCTGGAAATAGCGCGTGGTGCCGCCTATCTTGTAACAGATTCCCGAACTATATATATCGGCGGGCCTGTGGAGGTAATCGCCGAGGCTTCAATTCTTGGGCTTTCTCTTCCATTTATCATAGCCGTTGCGATTGTTGTTGCCGGGCAGTTGGTTCTTTCACGTACTGTTTTCGGGCGCTATCTCGTAGCCATAGGCACAAATGAAGAGGCGGTGCGGCTGTCAGGAATTGACCCGCGTCCACTCAAACTTGCAGTCTTTGCCTTGTGCGGTTTTCTAACATCCATAGCAGCGGTGATACACACGGCGCGGCTTTCTTCAGCCAATCCCAACGCCGGTTACGGTTTGGAGCTTCAGGCCATCGCAGCAGTGGTCATTGGTGGCACGAGTTTGATGGGCGGCCGCGGATCGGTGGTAAGCTCATTCTTCGGCGTACTTATCATTGCGGTTTTAGGTACCGGCCTGGCCCAGATTGGAGCACAGGAATCGACTAAAAGGCTCATCACAGGCTGCGTTATAGTAGCGGCTGTTATTCTGGACCACTATCGCCATCGTATTCGCAACCATCAAACAAAAGCGTAATCTGGGTATTTTGGCGGGTAGTCCTACGATTTTGTTTAGCAGAAAACGAAACAATAAAGTCTTTTTTTTGCTGTATTTTGTCGTTTTTTACATTATATTCGATATCCAGGTAAGAGTTTACTTGACAAATTGTCTCAGATATGGATAATAGGAGGCAGAGGTTAGGTTCATATTAAATATATGGAGAGAAAACAATGCGTGTGCTTGTAAAACAAAACGATGGCTCCGCCAAAGAAATCCAGTTCACCGAAGGGCCAATTTCCATTGGCAGGGGGGCAAACAATCGAGTTTTTTTACCTGATAAAGGTGTTTCAAGAGAGCATGCGGTAATCCGTGATACGGGTGGTGGAAAATGGATAATTGAAGATTTAGGCTCGTCGAACAAAACATATCTGAACGATAAGGAAATTCACAAGGCCGAAATCAAACACGGCGATTGTCTTCGTATAACTGACTTTACTCTTGAAATCATTCTTGAAGAAGAAGCCCGTGCCGAGCAGCCGCTTAATCCGGAGGAGACACTTCTTCACGTTTCGGCGGCCCTGACTACACCCAAACACGAAACTGTGGTAAGAAGACCGGACGCCCAGCATGCGCCTGCTATGAGATTGGCGGCCAGGAGATTGACGGATTTTTCGAAGGCAACTGAGGTTATATTTGAAGCCGGTAGTCTCGATGAGCTGTTATTGACCTTGTTGGATATTACGTTGGAACAGTTCAGTGCATATCATGTTTGGTGTGCTTTGAGAAAGCAGCCTACTGGCCCGATGACCTGTCATTCGGGCAAAAGACGAGACGGAATACCTGTTCAGCTTGGCGAATTACAGCTCAGCGAGAAAATAACTCAGGCGGTTGAAAAGGGGCAGTTTGTTGTAATGCCGAGTGTTTCAGCTCAATTGGAGAAAAAGGACAAAATACGCTCGGCAATGGTAGCGGCGATTATGCGTCCGACCGGTTGTTTCGGGGTGCTGTATGTTGACAACGCTATGATACACGAGCACTACAGTCTCAGCGATTTGGACTATCTAATGCTGATTGCAATGCATACAGCCTCTATATTGAAAAGGTTCCTGGATTAACAACTCGGCAGGGCGCCGAACAACGGTCTATTTCTACTCAGCGATCCATCCAGACCAATTCTGAAGATGTTAACTGTTCCGAAATATGTACCTACAATATTCTGCTTATTATCCATCTTATCACACACAGATGGGTAGTATAATGTGCGTTCTAAGAAACATCTTCCAATAGTTGAAATAGTTTCGCAGGCGCGAATATCCTTGCATTTGAAGGATATTTGCTTTATTCTTGCCTTCAAGTAAAAGCAGGGTGACAACGCTAAGTAAGGAGAAAATACAGATGGCAGAAAAAGAAAAAACCAGAAGACAGTTTATTAAGATAGCGTCAATAAGTGCGGCGGTTTCGCTAACCGGCGCAAAAAGCTCTCTGGGGCAGGTTCGTCGTTCAGCGGCGCCCCAGGCAGGTAAACCGCGGTTCAAATTAGGCCTGGCCTCGTACACCTTAAGAAAATTCAATCTGGATGATACACTGGCGATGACCAAACGCGTGGGTTTGAAATATATATGTTTCAAGAGCATGCATTTACCACTGGACAGCACACCGGCTCAAATCCGTTCTGTTGTGAAAAAAGTCAAGGAAGCCGGACTGATACTCTACGGTGGCGGAGTAATCTATATGGGAAACCAGAGCCAGGTGCATCAGGCTTTTGATTATGCTAAAGCTGCCGGGATGAAGGTTATTGTCGGGGTTCCCAAGCCTGAATTACTGCCGTTGGTTGATGAGAAAGTAAAGGAATACGATATCAAGGTGGCTATTCACAATCATGGACCGGGTGATAAGGTTTATCCGACCCCGGCAAGCGCCTATGAAAGAATCAAGAATTTGGACAGGCGGATTGGGCTTTGCAATGATATCGGCCATACGATACGGGCCGGTTCAGACCCGGCTGTCTCAGCTAAGAAGTTTGCTGACCGATTGCTGGATGTCCATATTAAGGATGTCTCGGAGGCGGCCGCAAAAGGACATGGATTAGAAATCGGACGAGGAGTGATAGACATCCCGAAGTTCTTAAAGATGCTGATAAAGATTAAATATTCGGGTATTGTTTCATTTGAATACGAAAAGGACGCTGATGACCCGATGGCAGGGCTGGCCGAGTCGGTTGGCTATATCA
>CBDURK010000294.1:0-4157 GCA_965369645.1 uncultured bacterium
CCACCAACTCCTCATTAGTCGGCCTCGTTCGAAACGTCTTCAAAAAATCCCTTAGTTTGAGCTATTTTTTATTGCGTAAAGTCCGATTTGGGAGTATAATACGCTTGGTGAAGGTGCCTAAATTAACAAAATACAAAGTTGGTTTCGCACATCATCAAAGTAAGAAAGACGAAAGGTATCACCATGAACAGAACAAAAGGGTTTACATTAATCAAACTTCTGGTGGTAATTGCGGTCATCGCCGTATTAATGGCGATATTAATGCCCGCCCTTAATATCGCACGTGAACAAGCCCGCGGAATTGCCTGCTCCTCGAACCAAAAAACAATAGCCCTGGCCTACATCATGTATGCCAGCGATAACGACGGCACATTTAGTTTTATGGATGGTCACTCCGAACGCAAGAAATGGGATGACAACAGGGCGGTTATATACTGTATGAGCCGGGGAGAAGCAGCGGCCAAGGGCTTTGGAAAGGGATCGCAATTCAATCTCCTGACCTTGAGTGGCTCGATACACACACCCTGGAGACTATAGCTATGAAAGCTTGTTGACTGAGTGTACGGATAAGGTATCTTAAAGATTATTAAAATTTGATATTTTCTATAAAAAAAGTTACAAGAGTAAATACAATAGAAAGAACAGTTGGAGGTATGAATATGAACAAGCGGAAGGGCTTCACCCTGATAGAGCTTCTTGTGGTAATAGCAATTATCGCGGTTCTGATGGCAATCCTGATGCCCGCGCTTAATCGCGTAAAGAAACAGGCCAGGGCCGTTGCATGTATGGCCAATCTCAACCAATGGGGTCTCTTTTGGAAGATGTATTGCGACGATAACAACGGATACTGGCTCAGCGGCGCCGGCGGGGGCAGCGGCAGATGGTGGTTCGAGCCGATGATGGCAACTTACAAGATCGGAGAAAAAATGCGTTGCTGCCCGCAAGCTACAAAATCCGCAGGCCCGGGTGTCCATCAGGGCATAGGCTACTTTACAAGTCAAGCCTGGCAAACCGGCGAATACGTAGGCAGCTACGGTCCGAACGGATGGATGTGTAACCCTCGTGATACCAACCCAACGGGTTCTGTCTGGGGACGAAGCCCGATTTCAGACCATTGGAGGAAGCCCGAGTGGAGAGGAGCGAATAATATCCCGTTATTTACCGGTAGCTGGTGGGTCGATGCCTGGCCCAGAGACACCGACAATCCTCCGGATGTTGTTTTAGGGCCGCCGGACAGACCCAATAACAGCGAAATGGAACGTAATTGCGTAAACCGGCACGATGGATTCTTAAACAGCCTTTTCTGCGATTATTCTGTCAGAAAAACCGGAGTTAAGGAACTCTGGACCTTAAAATGGCACAAAACCTTTGACATTGCCGGCCCATTTACAAGAGCCGGCGGAATGACTCCTGGCGACTGGCCGGTATGGATGAGAAACTTTAAAGATTATTAACAAAATAACCCTCGTAAAAACGGAGAAAGGAAAATGATTGTGAAAAAACAAAGAGCCTTTACTTTAATAGAGCTTCTTGTAGTCATTGCCATTATCGCTGTCTTGATGGCGGTATTGATGCCGGCGTTGAACAGGGCCAGAGAGCAGGGCAGGCGGGCGGTTTGTCTTAGCAATCTCAGGCAGTTGGCACTTGCCTGGACTATGTATGCAGACGAGAACGACGACAGGATTGTCAACGGTGAAGCAGCCGGCGGTGGAAACGGCCTGGCCTCTACACCATCCAGATCAAACGCGAGGCATCCAGGTGAGAAGTGGTGGGTTGGAGGCGATTGCGGAGATTTTTGGATTGGCGAGCATTTGGACAGGGAAATTCAATACAGTGCTATTCAAAACGGCGCCTTATATCCATATACCATGAAAGAAACGCTTTACCGATGCCCGACCGGTATGCGCGGTGAGATGCGGACCTACACCATAGGCGATTCTATGAACGGTATTCCCAGGAGTGGGACGTATAGGACATCCAATGGTAAAGACGTAGGGGTAAGAGTAGGCAGGACGGTATTGTGGATTAAGAAGAGGACGGATATTATCAGCCCTGGCCCGGCGAGTAGAATTGTTTTCCTTGACGAAGGCCGGATTACTCCGGACAGTTATGCTACTCATTATGTTAATCAGCGCTGGTGGGACCCGCCCTTTGTCCGGCATGGTGATGGTACTAACGTCGCTTTTGCAGACGGGCACTCTGCTTATTGGAAGTACAAAGGCAAGAAAACGTTAGAGACGGGCAAGCTCGCCTCTGTTCCCTTCTATAATGCAAATGCTTTGCACCAGATGACGCCTGAAAGCCCTGATGATATCGAAGATTTGCACCAGATGCAGAAGGCCATCTGGGGAAGATTGGGATATTAGCCTAAGCTACGGGCATGATTTTTTGTGCTTGTTGAATTTTTCAACTAAGCAGAAAACATAATCGATAATAATTACAGGCGGATGTAATGTCCGCCTTTTTTATGCGTAAGGATATAAGTTTGTGCCTGCGAATGGTTCGAAGATGTGGACGACTTTCTAATTGTGCGTCTTTGTGTTTATTAACACAGCCAAAAGGATATGTCTTAATCTATCAACGCTGATTTTGTTAAGGTAATCTTCTGTGAAATCCAGTTTGAACCGGCCCCGAAAATTCCTGATTCGCCTGGTAAGCTCATCCCTGCCTAAAGCAGCGACTGATGTTACCTGCCTCTCTACATACTGTCCTGACAACATAAAACCCGACTCCTGTACAACTATTATTGTAAATAACCTGGATTTGTATTATTAGTATCGTCCCTAATATCGAACTGCTTTTGCAGGAATTTTTACACCGCCGCTCAAACCCCTATGATTTAGCGTATTATTTAGAAAAAAAATTTTGTCATTTTGATAACAGTCTGATAACGTTTGGTTATGAAAACCGAAAAGCTGAATTACTACTTACCGCCCGAACTGATCGCACAACGTCCCTGCCCCGTTCGAAGCAGCTCACGACTGCTGATTCTTAACCGCTTTAGCGGCGATACCATCGACAGCCGATTCAGCAGCATCGGGGATTTTTTATCGCCCGGCGATTGCCTTGTGCTCAACGATACGAAAGTCGTGCCCGCCCGCTTTTTCGCCCGTAAAACCACCGGAGGCAAACTCGAAGGTTTGTTCCTCGCTCAAAACTCCGACAACAACTGGACTGTAATGATAAAAGGTACCCGCGGGCTAAGGGCCGGTGACATTCTTATCTTAAAAGACAGGCAAAAAGCCGATTTCTGCGAGGCCGAGCTGCTCGAAAAACAAGCCCGCGGCAGATGCCTGCTAAGGCTAAAGACCGAAGCAGACACAGAAGCCGTTCTCGAAGCAATCGGTTTTCCGCCGCTGCCGCCGTATATTAAACGGGACGACGACCCGGCTCTGGCCCAAATAGATGAGCTGCGATACCAGACGGTCTATGCCCGCAAAAATGGCGCCGTCGCCGCCCCGACGGCAGGGCTGCATTTTACAGAGCCTCTGATAGAGCAGTTGAAACTGGCCGGTATCAGTTTTGCATATATCACATTGCACGTCGGAGCCGGAACATTCAAACCGGTAACTGTCGAAAACCTCGACGACCACCAGATTCATCAGGAGCAGTTCAGTATAGACCAGGAGAATGCCCGGATAATAAATACCGCAAAAAGTAAAGGGGGGCGAATAATCCCTGTCGGCACAACCTCGACCCGAACGCTGGAGACAATTGCCGGCGGCCAGCAAATCGAAGCCGCCACCGGCTCAACAGGTTTATTCATAAAACCCGGCTATAAATTCAAAATTGCAGACGCTATGATAACGAATTTCCATCTTCCAAAATCCACACTCCTGGCGCTGGTGGGAGCCTTTGCCGGTCTCGATAACATCCTCGCCGCTTACAATCATGCCATCGAACAGCAATACCGTTTTTATTCTTACGGCGACGCAATGTTGATTATCTGAAAAAGCAGGGAACTTCGTGTATTCTATTGAATTCCGTTGAACTACGTGTAACGTTAAACTCAGCCGCCGCCAGGAAAGCGGTATGGTTTGCTAATACTATTGGATAAAGCAGAATTAGAACGAAAATCGGCCGCGATTTTTGCGGTCGGCTGAAGCTCCTAGTGCTACGTTACCGATATTATGATGGATATATAAAGGTCTTTTTGT
>CBDURK010000295.1:0-4155 GCA_965369645.1 uncultured bacterium
CTGAACTTTATCCGGAGCATTATAAGTGGAGAAGTAGTAGGCGGCATTTTCTACGCCGCTTACGGGGACGGGCTCCCAAGCCTCAACCATATCAAGGGCGATGCGTTTTTTCCTGATTTTTTCTTCGGGAGTATTGAGGAGTTTGGCAAGATATTTGTCCGCAAATCCGTCTTTTTTGGCCTGGATGAGAAGTTCGTCCGGCAACTTTTTGTTTGTATATTTTAATATTTCCTCTTCAAGCTCCACGAGCTCTTTCATCTGCTCTATAAACCAACGCTTAATATATGTCTTTTCAAAGAGGGTATCAACGCTGACGCCTTTTCGCAGGGCTTCGTACATAACAAACTGACGCTCACTGCTGGGCTCTCTTAAGAGTTCCAAAAGCTCATCAGGTGATTTCTTATTAAAATCCTTTGCAAATCCGAGACCATGCCGGCCAATTTCAAGAGAGCGAATGGCCTTTTGAAACGCCTCTTTGTAGTTTTTGCCGATGCTCATGGCCTCACCGACGGCACGCATTTGTGTACCAAGCTTGTCTTCGATGCCTCTGAATTTTTCGAAGGCCCAGCGTGCAAACTTTACAACCACATAGTCACCGGAAGGGGTATATTTTTCAAGTGTGCCATCGCGCCAGTAGGGAATCTCATCCATAGTCAAGCCGCCGGCAAGCATCGAGGATACCAGGGCGATGGGAAAACCGGTCGCTTTGGAAGCAAGCGCAGACGAGCGCGAGGTTCTCGGGTTGATTTCAATGACGACGACGCGGTCGGTTTCGGGATCGTGAGCAAACTGAACGTTGGTTCCACCGATGACGCCGATGGCTTCGACAATATCATAGGAATATTTCTGGAGGCGCTGCTGAAGCTTAGGGGTTATGGTCAGCATTGGAGCGGTGCAAAACGAGTCTCCTGTATGGACGCCCATTGCATCTACATTTTCTATAAAGCAGACGGTGATTTTCTGATTTTTAGCGTCCCGAACAACCTCAAGCTCCAATTCTTCCCAACCGAGAACAGATTCCTCGACAAGTATCTGCCCGACAGGGCTGAAAGAAAGGCCTCTGGTAACAACTGTTCGAAACTCCTCGATGTTGTAAACCAGGCCGCCACCGGTTCCGCCCATGGTATAAGCTGGGCGAATGACACAGGGCAGGCCAATATTTTCGAGAGATTTTTCAGCTTCTTCAAGGCTATTTGCAATCTCGCTTGCTGCCATTTCGATGCCCAGTTGATTCATCGTATCCTTGAATGCCTGGCGGTCTTCCCCCCGCTCAATAGCATCAATCTTAACGCCGATAATCTGGACGCCGTATTTTTCCAGGATGCCCCTGCGCGATAACTCCGCAGAGAGATTAAGGGCAGTTTGCCCACCGAGATTGGGCAGGAGGGCATCGGGTTTTTCTTTTGCTATAATCTGCTCAATGGTTTTTACATTAAGCGGCTCGATATACGTTACATCCGCCGTACCGGGGTCGGTCATGATCGTTGCAGGGTTGGAATTGACGAGCACGATTTCGTAACCCAGCTTACGCAGGGCTTTACACGCCTGCGTGCCTGAATAATCAAATTCGCAGGCCTGGCCAATAATAATCGGGCCTGAACCAATAATCAGTACTTTGTGAATATCATCGCGTTTTGGCATTTTTTTCCACCTCAAAAATGTTACATTTCATCTCAAAGCCGACAAAAAAGACGGATTGTCTCTTTAGGCTGACAAATATTATCAGAGCAGTTTTGAAGTGTCAATAAATTTACTTTTTTCGGCGGAAGAATAGCCGGATACATTGATAGGCGGGGAAAGCCTCGCCCTATCGACTTAAATAAATCTTCTTTAAGAGTTGAGCAGCCGGGGTATATAATGATATGTTGGCAAAGACAAGCCGGGTTGGTTTGATAATCGGCATCCTCAACAGGAGAAATTTGATATGCACTATAATGTTTTATCATATTTTATCATGTTCTTATTGTTTTGTTTCCTGAACTGCTCGGCTCGTGCCTGTGGTCCTGTGCCGGCTACAGTTTCAGAAATGCCCTCCAATGATAAAGTGACACATCATAAACAAATGCCTCTTGCAGAAACCGTCAGTATTGATGCCGATTTCCCGGGAGGGAATATTATTGTTGAACGTATTGAGGGCGATACAATTTATCTGAGACCTGATCAACGCGATTCTTCTACATGGTGGTTTTACTGGTACTTTCGGGTCCGTGGTGCCGCAGGCCAAACCCGTAAATTTCAGTTTACAGGAAAGAATCCCATCGGCACCCAAGGTCCGGCTTTTAGTACGGATGGCGGGCATACATGGTCCTGGCTCGGTTTACAGGCCGCACAGGATTCTTCTTTTACATATGAGTTTGAGGAGCAGGGCCGAGATGTGCGTTTTTGTTTTTCGGTACCATATCTCGAAAATAACCTTAGACAATTTCTACAGAAATATGCCAATAATTCACATTTAGCAGTTTCTGAGTTTTGTAAAACCCGCGAAAACCGTTCTGTTGAACATTTACATGCAGGCAAGATTAATGGAAATCCAAAATATCGTGTTTTACTCACGGCCAGACATCATGCCTGTGAAATGATTGCTTCCTACACACTTGAAGGTTTGTTAGAGGTAATTTTATCCGATACGGATATTGGTCACTGGTTCCAGAATAATGTGGAGGTCCTTGTCGTACCTTTTATGGATAAAGACGGAGTCGAAGAGGGTGATCAGGGCAAAAATCGCCGACCGCATGACCATAACCGGGATTATATCAACAACAGTATCTATCCATCTGTTAAGGCAATACGAAGCTTTATACCTCAATGGTCTAATACAAAGCTGAAGGTTGTTATTGATTTACATTGCCCTTATATACGCGGCAAATACAATGAGGTAATTTACCTTGTAGGCAGTTCTGATCCTGCTATTTGGCGACAACAGCAAGAATTCGCGCATATCCTGGAATCTGTTCGTGAAGGAGAGTTACCCTATTGGGGTCAAAGTAGTCTTCCGTTCGGCACTGCCTGGAATACTGCTGCTAACTATGGGAAATTCAAATCCTGCAGCCGTTGGGCTGGAGAACAGTCTGGTGTGTATCTGGCTACTACTATTGAAATCCCTTATGCTAATGTGGGAACAACTGTAGTGACTGCTGATAATGCCCGTACTTTCGGTCACGACTTATCTCGCGCTTTGCGGCGTTATCTCGAAAACTCTACGAAATAGACAGAATTGAAATTGCCGCGTCGGCTTCTTTGCAGCCTGTCCGCAATAACAAAGTGCTACATTTGGGAAAGTCTATCCCCGATGACTCATTATTTTGAATGCGTCCTGGCCGGCGTTTATTAAATGGATTAAGGGCTGAGGTCTGTCAACGCCTTCAATAAACTTTGGCCTGGCAGCCCAAGGTGTGACGCTCAATACTCCGGTTAAATCCATCCAGTGCTGAAGCCGTGCAACGGGTAAATCCCAGGTCATGTGGAAGTGGTTGGCGGGCGGATATTGTTTATACTCGACCATACTTGCGTATTTCGGGACGACAAATGTGTGCGGCCAGATAGGTGTGGTCAGCTCGCACATTGCCTTTGCAAGCTCGGCGGGTACTTCGGTGGTTGCCGCCTGGTCCCAAATCATACTGAATAGTCCCGTGGGGCTGCTGTAAGCACATCGAGCGGCGATGCCTTCGATTCCGGCGGGAGTTAAGAAATTAACTGCGTTGCCGCCGCCGGGGAAGTAGCTTTCCTCGGCCAAAGGCATGGAGACGCTGTCCATAATCTTCTTTATCGATGCTCCGGGAGCCTGCGCCCAATCGAAAGATGCGCTGCCGGAATTGTCACCGTCAACGAGACCTTTGTTATACCAGTCAGCTTTTTTGTCCAGTGATTTGACGCCGATTTTTTGTGCCAGCTCTTTTATTTCCCAGGCTTCCCAGACTTTTCTAAAGTCCATAAACAGAGGCGGATTTCCACCGCTCAGATACGTCATAAAGAGCATTGTCAGAAGGCCCTGGACGTCGGCTTCGGTAGCGTAAGGGAGCGGGGCCTTTCGGCCGGTATGGTCAAAGGTGGAATTGAAGAAACTTTCCATTACGTCGGCTACGGGAAGAGGAATACCCCGTAGGTCGCTGCCCCATTCCAACTGGCTCATAAAACCGCCGCCGATGGCGTTCAGGT
>CBDURK010000296.1:0-4150 GCA_965369645.1 uncultured bacterium
TTATCGAGTTGTTCGAGACTGAAAACCACCCTGTCATTTTGCTCTATTCCTCTAACAGCCGTGCCTATGGCTGCTAGGTTGTGATAATGCTTCGGCCTTGTTATAGAAAGGCCGAGGAACTCTTCGAGGTTCTTTCTTATAAGGTCGTTAGCGAGAACTCCGCCGGTCGCGATAGCACTGTCGGAATTTTTAGATGCTTCGAATTCCCTCGCTCCGAGAACGTCTATTTTATAGTTTCTTGCGACGGTTCTGAAAAGTCCCGACAAATTGTCTTCTCTTGTTGCGCCCTCGTTTTGTTTGTGAATCAAATCAGATTGGATAACAACGCCGCATCGGGCAAGAAACTCACTCGGCTGCTTAGACTGCTCGGCCTCTTTCTGGGCCCTGTCGAACATCTCCTCTAATCTTGCCTGCTGCTTTTGCCTGTTCTTCGTCCTGATACTTTCTTTCTGATTTTCGTCCTTAGCTGCGGAAATATCTTCAAGCACAGGGGCGATAACCTCACCTTCGAACAGCCTCCTGCACTGTTTTTCTATCAGTGTTCCGGAGCCTCCGCCACACTTGGTACCTGTTTTCCACTCCTGGATAATTTTTTTGCCGTCTATCTGCTTTAAATTGAAAAAGTATGAGTCTTTTGCCCCGATATGAAAGATATACTCCGCCTGGGGCTCTGCCGCCTCGACCCCCTTCGGAATCGCTACGCTGTCATATACATAAGTTATACCCTTCATGACTTTTGGGAAAGACTCGGCCCCGCTTCCTGTGAATGCAGTATTTTCGACGCCATCGCCCCCAAACTTCTTATTGATATCTCGCCAGGCTTGTTTTATCGCCCCGATCGGGTCGGCAAAGTGCATTATAGGCTTTGGAGAGTATATTATTTCTTTATCTTTAGTAAGAACCACATAATGCACAAAGCTGCTGCCGACATCAAAGCCTGCGAACAAAGATGTGCATGGTTTATTGTCTTTCGTTTCAACTTTCTTGTCCATAAATCACTCCTTACGCCCTTACAAGACTGACATCTTGCTGTGTTTTATTCTCGTTTAGCTCTGAAACGTTCCCTCGGATTCTTTCAAGCATCTCGATAACGGTTTTTTGCTCACTAAGTTTCAATGCAGCCATTATACGCTTTACTTCCTTTGTGTAACGCGGCTCAATCTCTGCGAGCAGCTCCTTGCCCCGGCCGGTCAGCTTGACTATATTGGAGCGCCTGTCGGCTGGAGCAGGCGTGCGGATAACGAAATCCGCTTTTTCCATCCTGTCTATAAGAGAAGTTATATTCGCACGGTTAACAAGCATCATGTTGCTTAACCGGGCCTGGCTTAGGCCCTGGTCATGTTCGCTCTGGTACTTTAAAAGCATCATTAGATTAAACTGTACGTCCGTTAGCCCAAAAGGTCGGAGAAATTCTCCGGCTTTTTTCTTTAAACACGAGGCCGAATAGTAAATATTCAGAAGCGCCTCATGGGCCAGCAACGTAAACGGTCTCCTTAAACACAATTCAAATTCAAGAGACATCTCGATATCTCCTCATTAATTTTTATATTGTTTATATATATATTGTTTCTTAATTAACCATAATTTCAAATCAATTGCCAAAACAATTCTGAAAAAAAATCCCATTTATTATACTGATATGACGATTGTTGATAAGTTGTTAATAAACTTGTTAGAAATAACGCTGACTGTCTGTTTATCATTACCCCACAATTACAGTTGTTAGTTTGCACACAAAAATGACATACAATCTAACAGGTTTTCCACAAGGATAAATATGCTCTTATTGTATCTAACTAACGCCCCAACATAACTTTAGATACTGATATCGCGGTTAATGTAACAATCTAACCGGCTATATGAATACTACTACTATTTTTTATTTATTAATAACTATTACTCTTAACAACATTAAAAATGTTACAAAACCAAACAGCAGCTTTGCTCGGACAGCAAATCTGAATGTTCTTATGACCTTAAGGCCAAAGCAACAGCTTGCTATTTGTTATGACTTTTAGTATTTTTACATTCTATGATTTCTGAGCATGTGCAATCCAACTGTAAAGACAAACAGGTTTCGATGATTCGGTGCCTTTATAACATATTAGCCCCCCGCGCTTACAGCGTCATTATGTTCATTGCGATATTTTGCACACTTGCCGTGAAGCTTTTTCATTCGTGGCGTTACAACCTGCTTGGCGAGTACCTTGGCTGGGTCCTTCTTGATATCTCATTTCTGCTGGTCGTTGAGGTTGCCTTGGCACTGATTTGTTTTTGGCGGCCCAAAAGATGGATTCTTCGTACAACTACTATTACTGCTGCTGTTGTGTGTACCTGGGCGGTTATGAACGCAGGCTGGCTGATCAGAACAGGAACGCAGATTTTACCCAGAGTTCTTTTGTCATTAGGAAGGGCCCCAGTACACACGTTGTGTATAATCGGTGTTAATCTCTTAAAGATGCCCATAACGGCGTTTATTTTACTCGGTCCCAGTGCGGTTGCTCTTACGTTTTTCTTCTTCGTTTTAGCAAACCCCCTTCCGCCGAATTATAACAGAAAGCGTTTTTTAACCAGAATAGTTATTTCTTTGGCGATTATTGTCAGCAGCGTTCTGGTTCGCGGCGCAGTATCCAAAGGAAGCTCTCCGCAGATAGCTTCCTTAGGATTACATTATAACTGCCATTTAAGGGCTATTATGAGTGTTATTATCTCTGATAACCGCCAGTTATTTATACCTGAGAGAAAAATACCTGCCTTCGAACAGTTAGAAATTACGCGTAAAGAACACCAACTGGATCGCAATGTGATTATGGTTATTCTCGAAGGGGTCCAATACAAATACACCTCACTTGCGGACAGCGGAAGTGATTTAACGCCATATCTCGCGACGATAGCCAAGCAGGGAGTTGAGTTTTCAAACACTCGTTCCTCCCTGACTCATACTACGAAAGCGCTGTTTGCCCTTTTGACAGGATGGTTTTCATCCGCTTCTCAGGACCTCGCTGAGACGGTCCCTGCTGAGAAGCACTATCCCGGTATAGTTATGACCCTGAGCAAAAAAGCGGGCTACAGAACGGCGTTTTTCCAATCAGCCTTGGGTAATTTTGAATCCCGTCCCGGGCTGGTATATAACCTTGGTTTCGATAAGTTCTGGGCCAGGAATGACATGAATGACCCGAACAACTTCCTCGGGTATCTGGCGAGCGATGAATTCTCGTTACTAAAGCCCATTACCGAATGGATAAAAGCCGACGAGAGGCCATTCTTCCTTACTGTTCTGTGCTCGGTTACTCACGATCCTTACGAAGTTCCTGAATGGTTCGAAACGCCGGCAAAGGAGCCGATTGAGCGTTATCAACAGTCAATTCGCTATATTGATAGCTTTCTGGCGGCCCTGGACGTGGAACTTGCAAGATTGGGACTGACCGACGAAACGATTTTCTGTGTTGTTGGCGACCATGGCGAGGCGTTTGGTGAGCACGGTCAGCTCGGTCACGCTTTGATAGCATTTGATGAGGCCCTGCGCATACCCTTTTGTGTGCGTGCCCCACTTCTTGTAGAGCCGGGAAATAAGGTTACCGAACTCGTTAGTTCGGTCGATGTAGCACCGACATTATTAGGGCTTTTAGGCTTTGAGACAGAGATGGCCGGCTTTGACGGTATTAATGTGCTCGGTTCTGTCCCGGATGGGCGCAAGGTCTATTTTTCCGGCTGGATGCAGGAAGGCCCTTCGGGCTTTGTCCAGGGAAAACGCAAATTCATTTACAATCCGGCGGACAGAACGTCCTGTGTCTATAACGTGAGTGAGGATCCGCTTGAATTGACCAGGATAGAGCTGTCTGAGGAAGAGGCTATAAAGATTTCAGAAGAAATTATAACTTGGCGAAAAAGTACAATATTTCAAATCAACCAACTGAGAAGCGGCAAAAAGGTACTTTTTGACCGCTGGCTTTGCAATTGGACGAACCGCGTTTGTTCTGCAAAATATCAAAACAATGAGAAGATTAGTGCTGGTTCGCAGAATTAAAACCAATCCTCTTTTCACTTAATTGTTTATTTTATCCACATGGCGTTGTTTTTTGTCAACGCCGGATTAAAACCCCCAAAAAGGACTTATAGAGGCTGGTTGAGGTAAATATGGGCAAAATAG
>CBDURK010000297.1:0-4138 GCA_965369645.1 uncultured bacterium
ACAGCCTTGTCCCCATCCAGTTCAACTATTCTTGCCGGTATTGCCAGACACATATGTTACCTCATTGTTCATATTTTAATATTTCATCATGGCGGTACCCTCAAACTTGGTTGGTGGTACTTCACCTGAGTTTTGCTGCGATTGCGGCCTGGCCCAGCGATATTCCACCATCGTTCGAGGGGACATCCCTGTTAAATAATACAGAAAAACCGGCTTTCTTCAAGAGTTTAATGCAGCGAATAATCAAATATCGATTGCAAAATACTCCGCCGCTTAGGGCAACCGTGTTTAATTTTGTGCTTTCTCGTGCTGCTTTAGCCATTTCGAGCAGGCCGGCGGCAAGGCAATTGTGAAATTTTGATGAGATAACCGCGACGCTATTGTTGTCTCTGATGTCAGTGATTAATTGCTTAATCATCTTGCCAAAATCAAGCTGCACAGGTTCGCCGGAGATGTTTATGAGTTCAAAATCATAGTGCTCTTCAATCTCGCCAGCAATTGCCGCCTCAAGGACCATTGGCAATTGTGCTTCAAAATTGTTATAGCCACCCAATCCCAGCATGGCGGCAACCGCATCAAAAACACGCCCTAAGCTTGAAGTTTCTACGCAATTGATACTCTTTTCAAGCTGCTCTGATATAATCTGCAGCCTGTTTGTGTCAGGCTCGATCCGCTTAAGAAGCCAATCGAATTCCTGTAAATTAAATTTACTGCCGTATGCTTTTTGTAATAATGACAGAGCAGGTCTTATAGCCTCTTTGCTTGCCTTATCAGCTCCTGCCAACTGGTAATAAGCCAAATGGCCGAACCGCTCAAATTTTTCCAAAGATGCTATCAAACACTCACAGCCCCAGACAGCTCCATCTGTTCCGTAGCCGGTACCATCTGCGGCGAGTCCGATGACCGGCCCATCCAGGCCGTGCTCAGCCAAAACCGATGCAATGTGAGCCCAGTGATGTTGAACTTTGATTACTTTAAGGCCGGCCTGCGACAGGGCATATTGTGTGGAAAGATAGCCTGGGTGAAGGTCGCATGCCACAACTTCCGGCTTAACTTCAAATAAATTTCGCAGATGTTCGATTGAATTGATGTAGTGATGATAAACCTGGGCATCTTTGAGATCGCCTATGTGTTCGCTGCAGATAAACTGATTTTGTTTTGCGAGACAGAAAGTATTTTTTAAATCCGCTCCGGCAGCGAATATTTCCTGCCGGCAGTTTTGTTCTGCAAAGATTGGGCCCGGCACATATCCCCTGGCTCTTCTTAAAAGGACCGCTTTTTCGTCCACAAGGTGAACAATCGAGTCGTCAACCTGCCTGAAAATTTCTCTGTCGTGCATCAAAAAGGCATCCGCAATGTGAGCCAGCCGCTCCAGGGCCGGTTCATTTTTGCAAATCAACGGTTCATCTGAAATGTTGCCGCTGGTCATTACCAGGACATCTGTTCGGCCTTCATTTAATTGCTCGAACAAAAGATAATGAAGCGGTGCATAACAGAGCATAAAACCGTAAGTATTAACACCCTCGGCAACCGATGGGGCCAGGGAGCAGTTTCTTTTTTGAGGCAATAAAACAATCGGGCTTTGCGGACTCTTTAAGAGATGTTCTGCTTGTTGGCTCACAAGTGCGTATTTTTTTATCTTTTCAACTGAATCGGTCATCATAGCAAACGGTTTATGGTCCCGCTTTTTGCAGAGTCGCAATTTTTCGACAGCCTTGTTATTAAGGGCATCGACCGTTAAATGAAATCCGCCGATACCTTTTATTGCTACGATTTTTCCGGCCGACAATAAGCGCGCGGTTTCAGCGATAACCTTATCGGTTTGCGTTTCTATTGTTTCCCCTTTTTTGTCCGTCAGCCGGACTGCCGGCCCGCAATCACCGCAAGCAACCGGCTGAGCGTGAAAGCGACGGTCGGTCATCTCTGTATATTGAGCGGCACATTTTTCGCACATCTTGAAGACAGACATCGTGGTATTAGGCCTGTCGTAGGGGATATTTTTGACTATTGAATATCTCGGCCCGCAGTTGGTGCAGTTTATAAACGGATAGCCGTACCGAAAGTCTTCTTTGTCCGCAATCTCGGTAAGGCAATCCCGGCAGGTGGCGACATCAACGGTTACCTGCGATAGTGGCGTTCCTTGCGAATCACTGGTTTGGATGGTGAATTTTCCCTCGGCTTCGATAACCGGTATCTCAACCACATCGCAGGTTTTTATTACTGCCAGGGGCGGTTTGTCGGAATCAGACTGCAATCTGGTCAAAAATTCATCTATTTTTTCTTTTTTGCCCTGTAATTCGATGGTAACACCTTTTGTGTCGTTATAGACAATTCCGGACAAATCCAGCCCTTGGGCTAATCTATACACGGCCGGCCGGAAGCCTACCCCCTGAACCCGGCCTGTTATGAATATTTTTTGTCTTTTAATCACAATCTTTTTTTATTAATATTCTTTATTGATTACTAACAGATAATTATTTAGAATGTAAACGAAAGATAAAAATAGTAAATAGTAAATAATAAATCTTCTGGGGCCATAGCTCAGTTGGGAGAGCGCTTGCATGGCATGCAAGAGGTCGTGGGTTCGATTCCCGTTGGCTCCATTTTCATATCTTCCTGCAATCTAAAGATTTGCGAAAAGCCATTTCTGTGCCATCTATCTCGGCAAATGTTGTGCTACACTTATAACTACACTTCTAATGTTATTTTGGTGGTAAACATTATGCCGAGAAATCAACCGGATGTAAGTTTTCGGTGACAAGAAGAGACAAAATGGCCTATGATTCGGGAGGTGACCTAAAATCCTGTTTCAATGATTTTATTAATAATTAACGTTGCGTATAGGTTTTTTGAAATCGCGTTTTTTTGGCCTTAAAACAAGGTTATTTTTCTGCATTTGGCCTAAAAATTCGGATTAGTTTCGTAAAAATAATTGTAAATAGCATTAATAATTAATAACGGCACAAAACAAATAAAATTTAGCTTGCAAAGTCTTAATATTTGTGATATCAATAGTGCGGTGTGATTTTCTTTTTAGTTTTCGTGTGAGGTGTTTTTAATATCCGATTATGCTTCAGGCAAGAAAACAACTTGGAATTTGGAATAAAGATTCCACCTCAGTTCTCCCCCTGATCCAGCTTGAGCAGCTTGAACCGCGGATCCTGCTTTCGGGGGATAGTTTACTTAATATTACTCCTGATCCACTTCAGGACACCCTTCTTAACAATACGCAGCAGGAAATTCAATATGCTGAGCTGCTTGATACAAACGAACAGGTTGAGGAGCAGATTAGCCTGGAAGCGGCCCAGCCTGTCAATCCCGATATCGAAGATTATGAGCCGATCTTTACTCTATTAGCAGATGATGCTAATGCAAATGACGGGTCAGCCGACACGGATTTGAGCCTTGATAATATTGGCTCTGCTCAAGTCAACAATGATGCCGTTTTGCTCTTGAATGATTCAGACGGAGATATAGAAAGCCTTGGTATAACTGAAGGCTATGTTCCGCTGATTTATAACAATGATAATATAAGCATTGAAGAAAACACCTCTATCGAGATCAGGGGACCTCCAGTTATACTGGGCGATATGGCCATACAAGGCAGTTGCCTGGCAGAGAATCTCCTTCCGGTTCAGGATAGTGCCGTTGTATTGTCGGATGGGCAGATTTTGTTCTTAGGCTCCGGGCCAACTCCTTCGGAGTTGAACTTGGCCCTGCCTACAAATATTAATGCTGCCGATACACTTAATACGGACCAGTTATGGTCTGGCGGTGGATTAGGCTTAGACCTGACCGGAAGCGGTTTGACTGTGGGTATCTGGGAAGCGGGCGATGGTTCCGGCGGCTACTATGTTCTCGATACACATCAGGAATTAGTTGGCAGGGTATTCTTTGGCGATACTTCTGGTAGTCCTGTTTTTTCCGATCATGCTACCCATGTGGCCGGGACAATTGCAGCCTCAGGTGTAAATGCCGCCGCCCAGGGAATGGCAAGCCAAATAGAAATCCGCAGCTACAGTGTGAATGATTTTATACAGGAAATGTATCAAGATGCCGCTCTGATTGTAGCATCAAACCATTCTTATGCTGAAGCGGTAGGATGGAGCATAGTTAACGTTTCTGGTTTGGGGGTCAC
>CBDURK010000298.1:0-4116 GCA_965369645.1 uncultured bacterium
CGATTTGGTCGCACCGGGTAATAACAACAGCACCGGCCCGCTTCAGCGATGAAGCAGGCTCTCGCAGCAGACCTGCCGGAAGCATCCTGCCATAGCCAAAGGGCAGCGTGGCATCAATTGCGACAATATCCAAATCTCTACCTAACCGCCGATGTTGAAACCCGTCGTCCATAATCAGCACTTTCGTGCCGAATTTAATGGCAGATTCTTCGGCGCCTGCAACACGGTCCGGATTAACAATCACATTGACCTCAGGACAGCTCTCGGAAAAAATTGCAGGCTCATCTGTCAATCTATCAGTCTCTTGTGCACTTGTTTTATAGCCTCGTGTGAGAATCGCACATTGATAATCTGAAATTATCTTCTTGCACAGCCATATTACAAGTGGGGTCTTGCCCGTTCCGCCAGTTGTTATATTGCCCATGCTTATTACAACTGCATCTACGCTGTGTGTTTTCAACCATCTCACCGAATACAGAAAATTCCGCAAACCAATAGCAATCGAGTAACCCACTGAAGCGGCGCATAAAAGAAAACGCAGCACCGTTGCTCCAAAGCCTGACCTTTCACCCGAAATCAATTTTTTAATATTAGCTTGGTCCACTGTTTAACCGGCGTTTAAGAAATAATTTACAGCGAATAATAGTAAATGGTCGATGGTAAATAGTAAAGTAAATCTTGCTTAATGTCTTTGGGAGAAAATTGGAATATGCAAAGCAAGGTGCGTTTAAATGGCATCTCTTGATTCAAGTTTTATGCATGTATATTTACAGAAAGGCCAGGTCAGATGATAACGCAGGATGATGTGATTTATTTCATAATCACCGACAGGTTCTACGAAGCAGATAGCAGCAATAATGCTTTGGTTGATACGAACGAGCCGAGAAGGTATCACGGCGGTGATTTTGCGGGCATAATTGAAAAAATACCGTATCTGAAAAATCTCGGCATAACGGCGTTATGGATAACCCCGGTCTATCTCAGCGTCGGTCGCGTCGGTGATAGCGATGGATATCATGGATACTGGGCACTGGATTTCAATAAGGTCGATCCGCATTTATATTCTAATGACCCTTCTTTGGCCCGGGGCAGTAAGGAATACTTAAAACGTCTCTCTGATAAATTGCACGAAAACGGCATAAAGCTCATTCTCGATATGGTGGTTAATCATACCGGCTATCATAATGAAACTTATAATCAGTATCCCGAAAAAGAAATAAAAGACGACTGGTTCAACAATGGTAATGGTGATGATTTGATTAAAAGCCAGCTCTGTGGCCTGCCTGATTTAAATCATAGCAAGCCGGACGTAGTTGATTATTTCATCAACAATATCACCGAATGGATTGAGCAGACCAGGATTGATGCGATTCGCATGGATACCGTAAAGCATGTTGAAGACACGTTCTGGTATCATTTCAAGTCGTATGTCAAGGGCAAGCACCGAGATATCACGCTGATAGGGGAGGTACTGGAGTGGGATATCGATTCGATTTCAAGGTATCAAAAAGAGCATGATTTCGACACCCTCTTCGATTTTCCCCTGTGCGAGGCGGTCAAAAAAACCTTTATCTACAATGAAAGTATGACCGTCATCGCAAAGTCGAGGCTTTCGCAATACGAGCCTCGTGGGATACTGGACAAAGACAAGCTCTATACGAATGCCAACCGGCTCGTTACTCTTCTCGACAATCATGACCTTAGCAAAAGATTTATGACTGAGACTTTAGACAGGTGGGGGCACTGGGACAGGCTCAGGGCAAATAAGATACTTAAGCTTAGTTTGTCGTTTTTATTTACGACCAGGGGCATCCCTCAGATTTATTACGGCACCGAAATTGGAATGGAAGGATACGCCGACCCCGACAACAGACGCGATATGCGATGGGAAATATTTGGCCGCGACTGTATGCCGCTTGAACAATACAAGTATGAGAAGGACATATTCGATCACACAAAAAAGCTAATAGAGATTAGACGCCAAAACGAAGCCGTTAGATACGGCTATCTTTTCACCCTGTTTGCGGATTACTTTGTCTATTGCTATATGAGAGAATTCAAAGGCAATACGATAATTGTTGTGATAAACAATGGTTTTGAGAACATGCCTTCTCCTCTCAAAGTTGAAATTGACAAAAATACAAATATCCCTCAGCGGATCAAGGATAATCTCAAAGATAAAACTTTCTTCAATCTGCTCGATTCAGCGGACACCGTTGCCGTCGAAAACGGTTCTCTAAATATTCAGGTTCCCGGCAAAGAAGCAAAAATCTACAAGGCTTCGTAAAAAATTTGCCTTTTGATTTTAAGTTTTAATCTTTTCAATAATAGCATCCGCCATTTGGCTTGTGCCCACGGCGGTCGGGTCATCCCGGTCTGGCTTCATATCGTAGGTTACGCTTTTACCCTCAGCTATCACCGCGGCAACTGCATTTTCGAGATTGTCCGCCTCGGCAATTTTTCCCATATGCCTCAACATCAGAACGCCGCTGAGTATCAGGGCCGTCGGATTGACCTTGTTCTGGCCTTTATATTTCGGTGCGCTGCCGTGTGTCGCCTCGAAGATAGCCCCTTTCTCGCCGATGTTTCCACCCGGCGCAACTCCAAGACCGCCGACCAGACCAGCACATAAGTCACTGATGATATCGCCGTAAAGGTTCGGCAGTACGAGAACGTCATAAAGCTCCGGCTTTTGAATCAACTGCATACACATATTATCGACGATGCGGTCCTCGAATTCGATATCGGAATTTTTCTTTGCAACCTCCCGGCTTACATCAAGCCACAATCCATCCGTGAACTTCATAATATTGGCTTTATGCACGCTCGTTACCTTTTTACGCCCTAACTTACGCGCGTAATCGAATGCGAATTGAACAATACGCTCGGAACCTTCAACCGATATGGGCTTTATGGTTATACCCGAATTACCTCGTACCTGTTTCTCGCTGTGCTTGTTGACCCAGCTTATAAGCTCATCCGTATCGTCTTTCCCACGTTGAAACTCAACGCCGGCATAGCAGTCCTCGGTGTTTTCCCGCACAACCACAAGATCGATATCGGAATATCTGCTGCGAACGCCTTCATAGCTTTTGCACGGTCTCAGGCACGCATATAAATCCAGCGTCTGACGAAGATGAACGTTTATACTCCGAAAACCCGTCCCGACCGGCGTGGTAATAGGGGCCTTCAGGGCGATACTGGTTTTCTTTATCGACTCGACCGTTTCATCCGGCAGCGGGGTACCCGTACGTTCCATTACATCAATGCCGGCCTCTTTAATCAGCCAGTTGATATCCGCACCCGTTGCATCGATACATCTGCGAGTTGCTTCTGCTATTTCCGGGCCGATTCCGTCGCCCGTAACTAAAGTTATATCAGTCATTTACATTGCTCCAAAAAAGTTACAAAAAGAACATAATATCTTCTAATGCCCAAAATGTCAATGATTGGCTTTGATTGGATTTGTTTTATTTAAAACAGAATACAGGATACAGAATTCAGAAAAAAGACGGCAGAATACATATATATAAACTCCTTAAGACGAGGTTGCCGTTTAAATGACCTGAGAGAAGCTTTATATTGAAAGACAACGAAGGTAGAGTCATTTTGGAGAACATATTGGATTTTCTTAACAAGCTGAAGGAGAACTGCGGGAAACGGTAAGAAAAGCGAATTAATAAATAAACCCCTGCTTTAACCAGAGACAATTAAGGAAATTAAAGCAGGGGCTAAGAACAACTCACTATGGCAGTAGTGAATTTAGCATAATGTAAAATTAATTATCCAATTTAATATCAAGTAAATCATTTCCATTGATCTAAGCTGCAAGCAAGTGATCCTGCGTCATGGCGGCAGGTCAAATGCTGCTGATTTTTATCTAAGCAGTTGCAGTGCCATCTGAGGCATTGTATTGGCCTGTGACAACATTGAGATACCGGCCTGTGCGAGCACCTGGTTCCTTGTCATTTCCGCCATTTCAGTAGCAATATCGGCATCTGAAATACGGGATTCAGATGCCTGCAGATTCTCGGCCGCAATATTCAGCACCGATATCGTACCTTCAAGACGGTTCATTTTGTAACCGAACGCGGCACGAGCGGTATCTTTGGAGCT
>CBDURK010000299.1:0-4059 GCA_965369645.1 uncultured bacterium
CGAACCATACCAGTGATATCAACCGTTACTTGTGTGGCTAAACTTTCAATACTACTTAGCTTACTCTTTTAGAGCTGCAATAGACGCTTCTAACAAGTCCCTGGTGTAATCCGGATTGTGGACTCCAAGGCTGGCATCCTCAACAGCGATAAAGATATAGTTCCATAGGGCTTGAGCCTGCGCTGCGGGATATATCCCGACTACCGGATGATCATGATACAAACCCTTGGCTTCAAGCATCTCGCCAAGCTCAACGATCAGTGCTTCGATCTCAGCCTGTTTACTGTCGATATCGAATTCTTCGCCGTGGCATTCTGCGCAACCTGACGTGACTGCCTCAAAAGTGTGGACCATGTCTGGGCCGATGTGGCAGGAAACACAGGTATCAGCTACCATCCTGGAGTGGAAACTGGCTTTGCCTGTAACGTCGCCTGCGCCGCCTAAACCAAGCAGCATTGCACTCTGCGGACCGTGGTGGGGGCCCCAGTGCGTGCTGGTGACTGCAATGTTGTCATTAGGATCCGGAGCAGCAATCGTTCGGCGGGGCTGGTGGCAGTTGGCGCACAGATTGCCTTTACCGCCATCAAAGATTACATCTTCCCCGAAAGCATAGAGGTTCACCGGTGCGGTGGTCTCCAAAGCCCAGTCCGCTTCGGTATAGCTGGTGTGAACCTGGTGACAGGTGCGGCAGTCCTGCTGGGTTGGGTTGGGGTCGCCTGCCTCGACTTGGTCTGGTCTGAGTCCCTGAGCAACCATAGCGCTAAAGGCACCGCCGGAGTGGCAACCTGCACAGGATGATCTACCGCCAGCATAATCAAAAGCAGTACCAGTGCCATGAACGGCCATGCTCAAGCCAGTTTGCTTGCCAGTGATCAGAGTCGTGTCGTCGTGGCAGACCGTGCAGCTAATGTCCTGAGCTGACACACTTGAAGCTCCCACCAACAGGAAGACAAGGGCGAACATTACAGTCATTAATCTTACTCTTGTTTGCATCATTTTCTCCTTCATAAATAAATGTTACAATTTTTGTTTAACTGACATATTTCTATTTGGTTTCTCATGTAATTCTTCTGTTTTCGAGATGCGAAAATAGACGCACCCCGAGCTATAAGTAGAGCAGCGAACTGTGTTCCAGAATATGCGGCTTTTTTTGTCGCCACAACAAATAGTCTCATAAAATGCTTCTATCAATAAACTTATCAATAACAATAAATTAATATATTTAGAAAAAAAGACGATTTGATAAACTATCATTCTCATGAAAGAGAAGGATATCGGATTGCTATTCTCATATGTGAGAATGGACGGATAGCAGGATTGTCAAACAATGGGGGCTTCCAGATATTCATGGAATGAATGTTGTACAGTTGGGGATTTTCAACTAATAAAGCGTATATTCGGGAAACTTGTCAACATTCACGAGATATCGATTCACAGAATCGCCGACATCAGGTGCGGATTTGCGTGAAGCTTAACGAGCCACACGAAATCCAATGTAGTCGCTGTCGCCCGGGCTGACTCCGCCGCTGTTCGAGGGCAGATACCAGCCGCGGTAAGCACAGCGGACGTTCAGGGGGCCATCGTCCCAGCATCCGCCCCTGACGAAATGAAAGCCATTGTTTGCAAATGGCTTTGGATTACCGGGGTAGGGCTTAGCAAAATCCGCACCCTATTCATAGGCATTGCCTACTATATCCATACACCCATAAGGGCTGGCCACGATAATAATACGCCTTAGCAAAATCAGTTAAAAAGTCAATTAAAAAAGTGTGGCAAAAGCTGAGGAATCTGATATAATAGGTTTTATGAAGGCCATTCAAGATGGTTTTCGTTAAGGATACTATGGAGAACACGGAGGATTCAAGACGCTTAGTATATAGGTTTGGTGGCATTATTGCCCCGGTCGAATCCGGTAAGGAAGGTACGTTATGACGTGTGTTTGCAGCAAAGAGATGTTTAAGAGGATAGTGCCGGCGATTTGGATTGTTGTTTGTTTGTTTCTGGTCGGATGTGCGGTTACGCCGGAAGAATACAACACGCTCGGGATTTCCTATAGCGACAGAGGCGAGTATGACAAGGCAATACTGGAATATGACAGAGCCGTAAAGGCTAACCCACTTTTTGCTGAGGCCTATTACAACAGGGGCAGGGCCTATGGCAGCAAAAGAGAATATGACAGGGCTATTATGGACTTTAACAAAGTTCTTGAGATATGGCCGTTGTTTGCCGAGGCCTATAACAATCGCGGGGCGGCCCGTGGCGCCAAGGGCCAGTATGAACTTGCCCTGCCGGACTTCAGTAGAGCACTTGAGATAAATCCGAAATACGACCAGGCATATATCAACCGTGGGCTTGTTTATTATGACAAGGGTCAACATGACCAGGCCGTCTCAGATTATGCCAGAGCGATTGAAATAAATCCGAATTTTGCCGAGGCCTACTGCAATCGGGGAGCAGCCTATAACGCTATAGACGAATACGATAAGGCCATCCGGGATTTCAACAGGGCTATCGCGATAAATCCGAAGTATGCCGAAGCCTACTATAACCGCGGGCGGGCTTATGCAGTTAAAGATCAGCATGACGTGGCCATCTCTGATTATACGAAGACCCTGGAGATAGACAAAAATTATGCCGAGGCGTACTACTATCGCGGGCGTGCTTTCGGTGTGAAAGGCGAATATGACAAGGCAATCGCCGACTTCAGCAAAGTAATTGCATCGAACGCCGGAAACGGCGAGGCCTACTGCAATCGCGGGGTGGCCTATGCCGGTAAACGCCAATTCGATAAGGCGTGGGATGATGTCAAAAAGGCGGTGGATTTAGGTCACCAGGTTCCAAGGGAGTTTTTGGTGGCGCTTCAGGCGGCCTCCGGAAAAGAAGGATAAATTAAGGCGGACACACCATTTTTAATAAATCAAAAAGTCATTCGAATTGACCCGCTGAATGTCACCGGTTCTGATTAATATTTTAATATATTTTTGTTGACAAACTGTCGGCTGCCGCCGTATAAATGTGCATAAGTTATTCGGGTATATTCTCACGTCTCTCAAGAATATCCTCTATAATAGAATCTGAGAGACATAATTATGTTATGGCCTTTTACAGGCCGAAGGAGTACCAAAGTGGCTCAGGGTACAGTAAAATGGTTTAATGGGAAAAAAGGCTTTGGATTTATTCAACCCGATGACTCCGGCGATGATTTGTTCGTTCATCATTCGGAGATCAAGACAGACGGCTACGCCTCTCTTGATGAAGGGCAGAGAGTGGAATTCGAGATTGGACAGGGTAAAAAAGGTCCTTGCGCGACCAATGTAATCCCCGGTTAATCCTCAGCAATAGCACCTGAAAAACCAACGGGCTCCGTGACAAACGGGGCCCGGCTCAATATTTTTGTCCCGGCAAAGCTTAAGCGGGAATGCAAACAAACGAGAACGGCTAAAAATGCTTTATAAAAAGAGTAGAGCATAAGAAGCCGTCTAAAGCGGGATAAACTACAGGGCATAAGGCAACCCGATTAGATAATCTTCACTATCTCACGGGGCAAGTCACATGGAGTGAACGCTTATTTTATTGCGGGGGCCGGATGTAGCCGTAATGACGAGAAGCCCAGTACGGCAGCAGCCACCAAACGCCAGCGCTTTCAGTATGTCCCCCATCTCCCTGAACGGCCCTCCATGGATTCTCGTCCCATCGGATGACACCGCGCTCATCCGGCGGCAAGAGACGATTGGTCTGGAGCATTTCCAACTCGGGGGTGCGCACTATACGGAGGTCCTCGCGATGTGAGTTATCGACTGTCCATCGGACGAGGTCGAGTGACGCATCTCGGAGGTATTTAACGGATGTTTGCAGTTGGGGAGCTTTGCCGATGCAGGCGCCGTAGATAAAATTGAAAAACGGGCTGTGGTCGGCTTTGGCTGCGGCATACCAGTGGTCGAGACTTTTGCGATATAAACGAAGCAACTTCGGGTCGTCTTCGTGCAACAACAGGCAGGGATAGGCAAGGGCAAGAAGCTCGTCGTCGATGTGAGTGCGCCAGGCGTGATTGTAGGTTTT
>CBDURK010000300.1:0-4057 GCA_965369645.1 uncultured bacterium
CACTATTTTTTCAAACTCGGCGATTACGAGCAGCGTCTTAAAGAGCTTATCGCTTCAGGATATATACAGAAATCGGTGGCCAACAAGCTTAATGAATGGTTCAATGCCGGCCTGAGGGACTGGGACATATCCCGTGACGGACCATATTTCGGATTTAAGATACCCGGAGAAGAAAACAAATTCTTCTATGTCTGGCTGGATGCTCCTATCGGATATATGGCTTCAGCTAAAAACTACTGCGATAACAACAACCTCGATTTTGACAGAATCTGGCCGGGCACCAACTCTGCGGGAGAAGGCCCCAATGAGTACGAGCTTTACCATTTTATCGGTAAAGATATTATGTATTTTCATTCATTGTTTTTCCCGGCCATGCTGATGGGGGCGGGCTTTAGAACCGCCAACAAACTTTTTGTCCACGGCTTTTTGACCGTGAACGGCGAAAAGATGAGCAAATCGCGCGGTACATTCATTAAGGCAAGTACTTACTTAAAGCACCTGAGCCCCGAATATCTGAGATACTATTACGCAAGCAAACTGACGGACAATATAGATGACATAGATTTTAAGATCGACGATTTCATAAATAAAATCAATTCCAATCTGGTGGGCAAATTCGCAAACCTTGCTTCGCGTTCGGGTCCGATGCTGACAAAAAAGATGTCCGGCCAGCTCGGCCAATTAGATGACCAGGGTACCGAGTTAATCAATAAGCTCACCGCCGCAAAAGAGCAGATTATCGAACACTACGAGAAGCTTAAATATGCCGCCGCTGTCAGAACAATTATAGCTTTGGCCGATGAGGCAAACCGATATGTCGAGCAGAATCAGCCGTGGATAACGATAAAAACCGATTTGGAAAAAACGCGGACGACCTTGACCGCTGTAATAAATGCCGTCCACATACTGACGATATACCTCAAACCCATCATGCCAAAATACGCTGAGAAGGTAGAAAAATTCCTTAATGTAGATAAATTGAGTTTCGAAGATGTCGAGACGGTGCTGGAGAATCACAAGATAAACAAATTCAAACGATTAGTCGAACGAATTGACGAAAAACAGGTGAATGCGATGATAGAAGAAAGTAAGGAGGGCTCGGGTCCTTCGGAAAGCCAAACTGAAAGTTTACAGCCGGCGGCAGCAGAATCTAAAGAGCCTTTTAAGCCGGAATGCACAATAGAAGATTTCGCAAAGATTGACCTGCGAATCGCAAAAGTAATAAAGGCAGAGGCGGTCGAAGGGGCCGACAAATTACTGCGACTGGAACTGGATTTAGGCGGGCCGGAAAAAATCGTATTCGCAGGCATAGCTACGGCCTATAAACCGGAGGAACTGATCGGGAAATTCGTAGTTTGCCTGGCCAATCTTAAGCCCAGAAAGATGAGGTTCGGGCTGTCCGAAGGTATGATTCTGGCGGCCGGGGCCGGTGGAAAAGATATCTTCATGCTATCAGTTGACACCGGGGCAAAACCCGGAGAAGAAGTACACTAACATCATTTATGCCGTTGTGCGGAAGTTCAGAAATATTCGAAATCAAGCGTATGCGGTAATTTTTCCAGAGGACAGTCGGAGCATCTGGCTTTTGGCCTGCAGAATTCCTTGCCCACCCTTACGAGCAATGCGTGGTATTCATTGAAAAGCTGTGTATCGGCTGGCAGAGATGATTCAAACAATTCTTGTAACTGTTCATAATCAGCTTCGGGCCCGATTAGTTCGTGCCGAAAAGCAACGCGAGCAGTATAGGTGTCCACGACAAAAATAGGTCTGTCGAAAGCATAAAGTAAAATCGAATCGGCGGTTTCACGGCCAACGCCCTTTATCGTTAACAGCTCTTCTCTGAGTCGGCCAGTATCTATACTTTCAAGGTCAACCAATTCGCCGTTGTAATTTGTAAAGAGCCAGTTTACGAAGTTTTTCAGGCGTTTTGCTTTTATATTGAAATAGCCGGACGGACGGATAAGTTGCGCAAGCTGCGCAGCGTCAAGACTATGGATTTTTTCAGGGATCAGACAATCGGCGGATTTAAGATTATTTATTGCTTTTTCAACATTGGCCCAGTTCGTATTCTGGGTAAGGATTGCACCAGTGATTATCTCGAACCGGGTTTCGCCGGGCCACCATTGCTGAGGGCCAAACTCATCATAAAGTAATCGATAAATCTCAGTTAATACCTCACTACTCATTATGCTACAGCTACACTTTCCTTTGCATCTTTAATATTCGCAGCGCTTAATTATTGTAATTTCGGCTTATTTTAATTACACTCTTCAAAAATTCAACAGTGGAATTTGAGACAATTCCACTGAGAGCAGAATAAATCTAAAATATTAAACCGGCATAAATAGAAAATGGCTAATAAAAAGAAAGGCAAAAAGTACAGCGGGAATCAGTTATTTGACTTTACACAAGATTCCTATCTCGAAAGGACATCTCGGCCGATTTATGCCATATTGTTTCTTCTTCCATTCATTGTATTCTACGAGATAGGGACGTTCAGCATTAATACAGATGTTCTGAACCAATCGAACCGGGTTGCAGCGTTTGACTTGCTGCAGAACCTGCTTGAACCGATGGGCTTTGGCGTTAAGTTTGCATGGGTGGCGCCTCCTCTGGCGGTAGTATTGATTTTGATAGCGCTTCAAATCACCTCGGGCAAACAGTGGCGTATCTGGCTTGGCGATATACCTCGTATGACTTTTGAGTGTATTGTGCTCACCATACCTTTGTTAGTTCTGACATTGTTTATGGGCAATTCTGCGAAACTGGAGGGTGATATCAGCCGGTTCGACAACAGCAAGAGGCAAACACAAATCGTGGCAATTCCGGTCTGTTCTTCAGTTACAGGGGGCAATCTATCTTTACTGAGCGCCGAGGACGGCGAGGTTATGCAAGAGCAGTCTCTGCTGGCAAATATCGTTACGGGAATAGGAGCCGGGATTTACGAAGAACTTGTTTTTCGTTTGATTTTGATATGCCTTTTGATGCTGTTATTTCAGGATGTTTTAAGGCTTACTCATAAGAATTCTATCGTACTTTCGGTGCTCATTTCAGCGGCGTTGTTCAGCGCACACCATCATATAGATTTGCTCAGCGGACAGCCCAATGCCAACGACCCGTTTAATTCGATAGAATTCGCATTTCGAACGATAGCAGGAATATACTTTGCGGTTTTATTTGCAATTCGCGGCTTCGGTATCACCGCCGGAACTCACGCTTTTTACGATATTATAGCCGTTATTATTAACGCGTTTTTTTTTAGCAGTCAAATATAGAAAATATTTGATATTTATTTGATTTTATTAAAAAAACTTTGCCGATGTTAGTCTTTTGGCTTGGGGAGTTTGCAGGATAATCGTCCTATAAGGGGCATAATCGGGCTTATCAGTACTAATATGAGCCTTGAATAATGGCAGGGTTTTTTGTATAATAGGGGGAGTTAGAATTCGGAAGAAGTCGTATTTGTATCAGGATTTGCTTAATGGATTTACCACAAATCAATGTAGCAGTTGAAGAATTGATGTTCAGTCTTTTTCAAAGGCCTTTGCATCCCGAGCTTTTCAAGATTTACGCCAATCGGCAATTAAATACTGAAAAGTACGAGGCAATCATTTGGGTCACAGGCTGTACTCATGTTGTCAGTGTCTTTGCCGATGATATCTGCCTTACCGAAGTCGTAAGCGCTCCCGGCCAGATGCTGCCTTCTCGGGGTTTGCTTGAGCGTTTCCAGTTCCGGGGCCCCCGTACCCATAAATGCACTTTGAGCCGAGGTGTAAATTATATGACTGATTTTCAAGTCGAGAAGATGAGTCCGAGTTTATATCGCCAGAGCCATAGTGACCTTGAACGTTTTGCACGCAATCGAGGAGTGTTTGTGCAATTCCCCGAACTTCAAATAGGCAAGCTCCAGCCGTTTTGCTATGTTGACTTCGAGGCCAGAAAAACAGAATTGCACTTGCACACGTTTGCCGCTTATCCGGATCAGGTAACAATGATTAAGACCCAGTCATTGTTCGATTTTTCAACGACATGAGGAACAGAATCGTTTAACTGCTTT
>CBDURK010000301.1:0-4044 GCA_965369645.1 uncultured bacterium
GCTCTAACATAAACTCTGAGGTCTGAAAACCTTCGGGCAGCTCGACTTTTATTGTTTCGGCAATCGTGCGCGGCCCTGCGAACCCGATAAGCGCCCCAGGCTCGGCTATTAAACAATCGCCTAACATCGCAAAGCTGGCAGTAACCCCCCCGGTAGTCGGGTCGGTCAGAACGCAGATATAAAGCCCTCCGTTCTCGTCGAATTTCGCCAATGTTGCCGACGTCTTGGCCATCTGCCCTAATGAGATTACGCCCTCGTGCATCCTTGCGCCGCCCGAGCAGCATACAGCTACCAGTGGCAGTTTTTCATCCATTGCCATATCAACCGCGGCACAGAGTTTCTCTCCGACTACGAAACCCATAGAGCCCATGAGGAAATTCGGCTCCATGACCGCTAATATAACGCCCCTGCCTTTGATAAAGGCCTTGCCGATCCGCATAGCCTCTTTTGCGCCGGATTTTTTTGCGTCTTCTTTGAGTCGTTTTTTATAAGTGGTTCCCCTGAACTTAAAGCCCAGCGGGTCCTCGGGTTTTAATGTGCTAAGAATCTCATGGAAGGAATCTTCATCGACCAGATACTTGATCCGGGTCTTCGCCGCGATGCGAAAGTGGTGGTTGCAATCCGGGCAAACGTTAAGGCTCTTTTCTACGGCGCTTTTATAAAGCGTGTGCTCACAGCCCGGGCACCGAACCCACAGCCCCTCGGGCATCTCTTTTCGAGGCTTCAATGAAAAGCCGTTCCATTTTGATTTAACTTGTTTGCCCATACCAACCTGTACTTAACTAAATCCCGCATTCAGCGCGGCGTATTCCTGCATCGACATATAAACAAAGTAACCCGGGGATTCTACCAAAAAGTACCGGAAATGGCCATAAAAAAATGAGAACCTTTACTCGGCCGCCTTTCGAATGGCGTTTATTGCCGCAATACGGTCCTTTTTTGCGAATATTGCATTACCGGCAACAAGGGTATCCGCCCCGTATGAAACCACTATTGGCGTGGTTTTGGGGTCTATCCCGCCATCGACTTCTATACGGATATCAGGGCCGACGATATCTCTGATTACGCTTATTTTTTTGGCCGCCTCGGGCATAAATTTCTGTCCACCGAAACCAGGGCGCACAGTCATCACCAGGACCATATCGCAGAGCGGCCCAACGCTCTTTATAGCATCGACGGGAGTCTCCGGATTCAGGCATATCCCGGCGGTGCATCCTAAATCGTGTATTTTATCGATAAGTTTTAGCGGCTGGTTCGCTGCCTCGATATGAAATGTTATGTGATTGGCGCCTGCTTCGGCAAAAGACTCGGCGTATTTACTCGGCTCACTTATCATCAAATGCGCATCGAAAACAAGACGGCTGTACTTGCGAAGCTTGGCAACCACCGGCGGGCCGAAAGTGATATTAGGGACAAAATGGCCGTCCATCACGTCGAGATGAACCATACTTATTCCCGCCGACTCAACCACAGCTATTTCGTCGGCCAGCCGGGCAAAGTCGGCGCTTAGTATCGACGGCACTATCTCAACTGTTCCTGCTTTGGGCAATCGCATCTTTGTTGGATACCTCGAACGATGAACTCTATTGTTCGTCAAGGATTTCAAGGCACTTGAACTTTTTGCCTTCCAAAAATTCGAGCGAAGCGCCTCCGCCCGTGGAAATATGGCTAACTCTGTCTTCCAGGCCGAATTTTTTCACTGCCGCCGCGCTGTCACCACCACCGATTATGCTGCGCGCTCCGTTGTCTGTGGCCTCGGCAACCGCCAAAGCTATGCCTTTAGTACCTCTGTCGAAGGGTGGTATTTCAAAAACTCCCATCGGACCGTTCCAGACGATGGTTTTGGCGTCGGTAATTTTCTGTGAAAACACCTCGATGGCACTCGGCCCAAGGTCCACGGCCTGATAGCCCGGGTCAATATCGCCAACTGCGGTTCGGTGCGGCGCTCCGGCCTTGAGCTTACGGACTACATCGTGATCCACCGGCAGGATTACTTCACAGTCCGCCTCCGCCGCCTGCTCCAGCAGTTTTTGGCCCTTATCAACGAAGTCGTCCTCGCACAGGCTTTGGCCGATGCTCTTGCCCCTGCCTTTGAGGAACGTATATGCCATAGCACCGCCAATAATAATGCGATCGACCTTATCTATCAGATTTTCAATCACACCAATCTTGTCCGAAACTTTGGCCCCGCCCAATATTGCGACGAACGGCCTTTCGGGATTTTGTAATGTTTCGCCTAAGAATTTCAATTCCTTTTCGATAAGGAAGCCGATGACCCGGGGCTTGCCTTCCATCAGAACGGGCACGGTGTACATTGAAGCGTTATCTCTGTGCGCCGTGCCGAAAGCATCGTCAACATAAACATCCGCCAAGTCGGCAAGCTGCTGTGCAAAATCGTCTTTTGCCTGGCGCAGTTGTGCATCTTCTTTTGCCGCTTTGTCCTTTATTGTTTCTTCTTTATGAAATCGCAGGTTTTCCAGCAGCATACACTCCCCGCCGGCCAGCGACTGGGCCTGTGCCTTTGTCTCCGGGCCGATACAGTCTTCTGTGAAGATGACCTCTTGCCCCAAAAGCTCCGAGAGTCTTTTGGCCGCAGGTGCCAGAGACAATTTTTCATCTCTTTGTCCCTTGGGTCTGCCGAGGTGGCTCATAAGAATCAACGCACCGCCGCCGGCAAGGATGGTCTTGATTGTAGGCAGCGCCTTTACGATTCGGTCATCACTTGTGATGTTGCAATCTCCATCCATCGGAACATTAAAGTCACATCGCATCAGGACCTTTTTACCCTTAACATCGATATCAGCAACAGTCTTCTTAGCCATTTCTTGTACCTGCATTTTATGTCATTCCTACAAAAGCGGATATCCCAATTCAACTTAGCGTCTTACGCCCAATTAGATATTCTAATTACCAAATGACCGAAACGTTTAGAATTTTGGATTTCGGTCATTTGAATTTGTTTCGAATTTCGATATTCGTATTTCGGATTTATATTTACATTACATCTTTGCAACTTTTTCCATAATATCGACACTGCGGTTCGAGTAACCCCACTCGTTGTCGTACCAGCTAACAACCTTAACCGTCCTGCCCATGACCATGGTGCACAAAGAGTCGAAGATACTCGAAGCAGGGTCGTTAACGATGTCACTGCTCACTATCGGCTCGTCGCAATAATCAAGGATGCCCTTCAACGGCCCTTCTGCTGCCGCTTTCATCGCCGCGTTTACGCTATCGACCGTAACGTCTTTTTTGACGTTAACAACAAGGTCAACAATACTGCCAACCGGAATAGGCACTCTAACAGCCATTCCGTCGAGTTTGCCGTCAAGCTCGGGAATAACTTTGCCAATAGCTTTTGCTGCGCCTGTGCTTGTTGGAATCATGTTTGCCCCGGCCGCCCGTGCCCGACGCATGTCGGAATGAATCATATCGGCCACGTTCTGGTCGTTGGTATAAGCGTGAATGGTAGTCATAACTCCATGCTCGATACCGAAGGTGTCGTTGAGGGTCTTGCACAGAGGGGCAAGGCAGTTCGTAGTACAGCTTGCGTTCGAGATGCATTTCACGTCGCTGGTAAGGATGTCGTCGTTGACGCCCAAAACGATAGTCGCGTCGATATTGTCCTTAGCCGGGACACTTAATAAAACCTTTTCGGCCCCTGCCTTGATATGGTCGGCGTATCCGCCCTTCGGTGATTCGGCTAAGCGGAAGATACCTGTAGATTCCAGAACAATCTTTACGCCCATTTCTTTCCACGGCAGCTCGGCGGGATTCCTAACCGCCAAAACCTTCACGGATTTGCCGTTAATGACTAATTCGCCGTCCTTTGCCTCGACCGTGCCGTTCCATCTACCCATTACGGTATCATATTTAAACAGATGCGCAAGGCTCTTGGCGTCCGAGAGGTCATTAATGGCGACTAATTCCAAATCGCCTGCTCTTTGGAAAATAATTCTTGCTACGGCTCTGCCGATCCGGCCAAATCCGTTAATTGCTACCTTTGTTGACATTTCAAATTCTCCTTCTAAATATTCTAAATAA
>CBDURK010000302.1:0-4041 GCA_965369645.1 uncultured bacterium
TACAAGACGGGACGAATCGGCAAGTATCACGTTGCGCCGGATGAGGTTTATAAATTCGATGTGGCGCTAAAAGGCAACAGCCGCAGCCCTGTCGAGATGGCGAATAACTGCCGGGATTTTGTCAGTGGTGATGATGATAACCCGTTCTTCCTGTACTTCTGCATGAGCGACCCGCACCGCGGCGGCGGTACAGCGGAAGAGTTGCCGACAAAGCCCGACCGTTTCGGCAATCGTGCCAGTGGAGAATATCCGGGTGTGAAAGAGGTCAAGTACAGTCCTGAGGATGTTATAGTGCCGCCTTTTTTGCCGGATTCGCCGGAGTGCCGTGCCGAGCTTGCGCAGTACTACCAGTCGGTGTCCCGCGTTGACCAGGGGATTGGACGGCTGCTCGGCGTTCTTAAAAAGGCGGGCAAATATGATAATACAGTGGTCATTTATATCTCGGATAACGGCGTAGCATTTCCCGGGGCCAAGACGACTCTGTATGAGCCGGGGATGAATCTGCCGTGTATCGTTCGAAAACCGTCACAGAAGAAAAAAGGCATTATCTGTAACGCGCTGATTAACTTTGCGGATTTGGCGCCGACGATTATGGACTTTGCCGATGCGCTTCCTAAGAAAACTGAATTTCAGGGCAAGTCGTTTAAGCCGGTGCTCGAACGGGAAAATCCATGGGGCTGGGATGTAACTTACGCTTCGCATACTTTTCACGAGATAACGATGTATTATCCGATGCGCGTGGTGCGTGAGCGCAGGTATAAACTAATCTGGAATATTGCGCATGGACTGGATTATCCTTTCGCCAGTGATTTATGGGCGGCATCGACGTGGCAGGCGACGATAAAGCGAGGCGAGAAATATTATGGCAAGCGCACGGTCGAGGCGTATATTCATCGGCCGAAATTCGAGCTTTATGATTTGAAGAACGACCCGGATGAGGTTGAGAACCTGGCGGACAATCCGAAGCACAAAGGAACTCTTTCGAGACTCCAGTCGAAGCTCAAGGCATTTCAAAAGCGAACGAACGACCCGTGGATTCTCAAGTGGGAATATGAATGAGCTCGCTGCGAAACTTGGCAATTTTCCATAGATGGCTATGATGTGTTCTGCTGTTTTCCACTTCCGGATTGGGACTGATAAGGAGTTTGGCGGATGGCAGAAGCCTGAACGTAATATAAATACGAAAAAAGGACAATGAAATGGCACTTTTATTAGGATATGACGTTGGAAGCTCGTCTATAAAGGCGACGCTGATGGACAGCCAAACGGGCAAGGTTTTGGCGAGTGCGACTTCGCCGGACGAGGAACTGGAGATTATCGCAAAAGAGTCTGGCTGGGCCGAGCAGCATCCCTCTACATGGTGGGAACATGTTAAAGAAGCGACCCAGCAGATTGCTTCTGCGATCCGGAATTTAGAGGATGTTGAAGCCATCGGGATTTCATATCAGATGCACGGATTGGTTTGTGTTGATAAGAACCAGGAAGTTTTGAGGTCTTCGATAATCTGGTGCGACAGCAGGGCGGTGCAAATCGGTGAACAGGCGGCCAAAGACATTGGGACAGAAAAGTGTCTTAAGAGTCTGTTTAACCTGCCGGGTAATTTTACAGCATCCAAATTAAAATGGGTCAAGGAAAATGAGCCGGAGGTTTATTCGAAGATTCATAAGATAATGCTGCCCGGTGACTACATCGCGATGAAGATGACGGGCCAGATAAAAACGACGCCTTCGGGTCTGTCCGAAGGAATAATGTGGGATTTTGGGAAAGATGAGTTGGCGGAATTTGTTTTGGAAAATTATGGGATATCAGCCGATTTGATGCCCCCGACTGTTCCGACGTTTTCCGTTCAGGGCGAACTGACAAGCTCGGCCTCTTATGAACTGGGACTCAAAGCCGGGACAAAGGTAAGCTACCGGGCGGGGGACCAGCCTAATAACGCACTGTCGCTTGGTGTGTTGAAGCCGGGCGAAATTGCTGTTACCGCCGGGACATCGGGCGTGGTCTATGGAATCAGTGATAAGAAAAACTACGACCAGCTCTCACGGGTTAATATATTCGTCCATGTCAATCATTCGAAGGACGAGCCGAGGTACGGCGTTTTGCTTTGCCTTAATGGGACGGGAATCTTAAATAGCTGGCTCAAGCACAATTTTGTCAGCGGTGAGGGATTGGATTACGAGCAGATGAACAATCTGGCGGCCGATGTTGCGGTTGGCTCTGACGGGCTGATGATACTGCCTTACGGCAACGGTGCCGAGAGAACTCTGGAGAACAGAAATATAGGAGCGTCCGTCCATGGTTGGAATTTTAATATTCATAAGAAGGCGCATTTCCTGCGAGCTGCTCAGGAAGGAATCGTTTTTGCGCTGAATTATGGCCTTGGGATAATGCGCGATATGGGAATTGAGCTGGAAACGGTCAAGGCCGGATATGCGAACATGTTCCTTAGCCCGCTGTTTGCCGAGGCCTTCGCGACGATTACGGGAGCGACCGTGGAGCTTTATAATACCGACGGTTCGCAGGGAGCTGCAAGAGGGGCTGGAATCGGAGCGGGTATTTACAAGGGCCCCGATGATGCCTTCGTGGGCCTGGAGCCGGTGAAGGCGATTGAACCAAATAAGAAATTAGCATCGGCCTATCAGGATGCGTATGGAAGATGGGAGGATGTTTTGAAAGGGCAATTGAAAAATTAAGAACACAAGACATAAGTGCATGAGTTTTGTTTTGAGCGCTTAAGAAAGGAGTAATTAAAATGACAGAATACTTTCCGGAAGTTAAAGGCATAAAATACGAAGGACCTGATTCAAAGAATCCTCTTGCGTTTAAGTATTATAATTCCCAGGAGATTATATTTGGAAAAACAATGGCCCAGCACTTGCGTTTTTCAGTTTGCTACTGGCACACTTTAAAAAATTTAGGGACCGATCAGTTCGGTGGTAATACCATTATTCGAAAATACAACGATTCATCCGATCCAATGGAAATCGCAGATATGACATTGGAAGCTGCCTTTGAGTTATTCACGAAGTTAGGCATAGATTTCTGGTGCTTCCACGACAGAGACATCGCTCCTGAAGCAAATGACCTTGCTGAAACCAACAAGCGTCTCGATAAAATAGTTCAAAAAGCCAGGAAGCTTCAGGACGACACTGGCATTAAGCTGCTTTGGGGAACGACTAACGCTTTTTCTCATCGTCGATTCATGGCCGGTGCGGGTACCAATCCGTTGCCTGAGGTCTTTGCTTATGCAGCGAGTCAGATTAAGAAAGCTATTGAGATAACAAATGAACTTGGCGGACAAGGTTATGTCTTCTGGGGTGGACGTGAAGGTTACGATACATTGCTCAATACCGATATGAAACGTGAACTGGATCATCTGGCTTTGCTTCTGCAGATGGCGGTTGATTACAAAAAGAAGATTGGTTTCAAAGGGCAGTTTTATATAGAGCCAAAACCGAAAGAACCGACCAAACATCAGTATGATTTCGATGCAGGCAATTGCTTTGCGTTTTTGCAGAAATATAATCTGCTCGACCACTTCAAGCTGAACATCGAGTCCAACCATGCTACACTCGCCGGCCACGATTTTTGTCATGAGCTTGCCTTTTGCGTTGCAAATAATATACTCGGTTCGGTCGATGCTAATCGAGGCGATCTTCTTTTAGGCTGGGACACGGATCAGTTTCCAAACGACATTTACGAAACAACATTGGCTATGTACATTATTCTCAAAGGCGGCGGTCTTACCACCGGTGGTCTCAATTTCGATGCGCATGTCAGACGTCAATCAATAGATCCCATCGACCTTTTCTATGGTCATATTGGCGCTATGGACGTTTTTGCACGGGGACTGAAAAATGCCGCGAAGATGATTGAAGATAAAAACTTTGAGAATGCTGTCAAGGAACGTTATCAAAATTGGGACGAAGGGTTCGGCTCCAAAATTGAAAATAAACAAGTTGGCTTTGAAGAGCTTGAAGCCTATATCCTCGAACACGGCGAACCCGAACTCCAAAGCGGCCGCCAGGAATTACTCGAGAA
>CBDURK010000303.1:0-4034 GCA_965369645.1 uncultured bacterium
GAGGTTTTATACAATTGCTGTCTTTCGCCAGATATATAATCCTGGCAAACATCCTCGCTATTGCCGACATAGGATTGTTGGGAGTAGCGATGTTGATGATGCAGGCACTGAACGTCTTTTCGCAAACGGGATTTCAAGCAGCTTTGATCCAAAAAAGGGGCAATGTACAGGGGCACCTCGATACCGCCTGGACAATAGGGCTTTTTCGGGCTGTAGTACTTTACGCGGTACTATATTGGGCCGCCTCTTTTGCTGAGTTGCCCATTTTCAAGGTCCCACCGGAGAAGGTTTTTCTTACTATTTCCATCATTCGTGTGCTTGGAATATCGTTTCTTCTTACCGCGTTAAGCAATATCGGCATAATTTATTTCCAGAAAGAATTGGAATTCAATCGGCAATTCGCGTTACAGATCATCGCTAACGTATCGAATGTAGCGGTAACAATCTTTGTTGTATTGGTTTACCGGACTGTTTGGGCATTGGTAATCGGCAAATTGGTGGGAGAGTTGGCTCGCCTCCTTTTGAGCTATGTTTTTCACCCCTACCGACCACGAATCCGCCTTGATTTCGACAAAGCCAGGGAATTATGGCGATTTGGCAAATGGATATCCGGAGGATCAATCATAGGTTTTATTATGACCCAAGGCGATGATTTCTTTGTCTGGGGCTATATGGGCATCTCCGCATTGGCACTATATCAAATGGCCTTTAAATTATCCGCAATCCCAATAACTGAAATCACCCTTGTAATTCTGCAGGTAACATTTCCGGCTCTGTCCAAAATACAGGACGACATACCACGGCTCAAAGACGCCTATTTAAAAATCCTGCAGATCAGCACGTTCCTCTCGGTTCCATTAGCCGGGCTTATAATTATCCTGACGCCTGATTTCGTCGTGTTGTTTCTAAATGAAAAATGGGAACCTATCATACCCGTAATGCAAATATTGGCACTGCGTAGTATGATTGTTTCGACAGGGGCAACGAGAGGGCCACTCTTTCAGGCAGTCGGCAAACCGGGGATAAACACCAAACTTCAGGTATTGCGATTAATACTTCTGGCCATCCTGATATATCCCATGACGGCTGCCTGGGGTATTAAAGGGACGGCAGGCGCAGTCACATTAGTCATTGCAATGGTGTACCCGTTCGCGACTTATCTTGGACTGAAAATCATTCATTGCCGTACCGGGGAGATGCTTAAGCTAATCGCACTACCTGTGGCGGCAACAGGAGCTATGCTTGGTTTGATATATTTATTTAAACAAAGTTTTTTCTGTGAAACAACATACGCTAATTTTTTTATCCTGGCGGTAATAGGTATAGGTACTTATATCACAATGGCTTATGCCTTTGACAGTATTTTTGATTACAGAATCAAGAAGATTATTCGAGAGCAATTGGCTGTTCTGGTCAAGCAGCAAAATAGCGACTAATCGGTGAGCGGAATATGGACAGAGTAAATATAATGCGTGAATCATGGGATTATCTGATCATTCTGGATGCATGCCGTTACGATTATTTAGAGCGGTGCTACCTGAATTTTTTCCAGGGTGAACTGTCAAAAAAAATGTCAAACGGCTCCTGCACGAGTGAATGGCTTAACAACTCATTCCCTGATTATTACGATGATGTGATTTATATAACGGCCAACATTTCTGAATGTGTGTATTCTCGAAAAAGCCTGTCGAACGTTTTTTTAATCAACCTCTGCCATTTAGACATCATTATACCCATTTTGTAAAAGTATTGTTATAGATACCCCAGGTCTCTTAAATGCTTTTCCACTACCGCCTGCTCGGCATCCGAATATTCCACACTCCGGGCACTGTCAACAGAAATGTCTTCGTAGCTCGTATCGGGAGGTTTAATAAATGCTCCATCCAATACCTTACCGTCCACATGGCCTGGAATCGGCACACCGAGATAAGCAAGTATAGTCGGTACAATATCAACTATATTTCCGTTCAGCTTAGCCCCTTCCCGGACGCCGGGTCCATGGGCGACGAGAACACCGTCCCGTCCGTGCGTACCCTGATCAACGTCGAGAGCAACAACAACCTCACCTAAAGGATGTATCTTCGTAATATAACCTTCCTGGTACTGCACCACCAGGTCCGGCAGAGAATCGCTATCCCTGACCGGCCCATAAGTTTCTTCACCAGAAGTAATCCGGGCAATAACAGGTTGCTGCGTACCCGGTCCGAATTCATCGAGCAATTCCCTTGTCAATTGTTTGGCCAATTCGGCCCGCTGCCGTTTTGTCCCATTGATATAGAGTATGCCTGCCATCGCACCAAGACAAAAGGCACTGGTTCTTTCAAAATCGATCAGCTTTCCCGTATTTGCCGAATCTACTATGCCAAGTACCGGGGTACTTCCGCGTTTCCGAGTAGCTTGCCGTATATTTCCGTATAGTCCGGCCAATGCCTTCAGAGGTGGAATTCGTCTTTTGGTTGTCTCCCAAGGAGTCTCTTTTTTGGCAAGCAGATGCAGATAGCCATGCTGTCTAAGCCAGACATTAATACTTACCATACCTTTTCTGCTGCAAAAACCATGGTCTGAAACGATCAGAGTCATAACGTCCTGCCCTGCGGCTTTCATAAGTCGGCCTATGGCATCGTCACAAAACCGATAGAATTCCAGAGCTTCCGTACGTTGCTCTTTGCGATGTCCCCTGACAGCACGGTCCAGCGCTCGCCACAACCGATGTTGCATCAGATCGCTGCTTTGCATCTGAACACAAAAAACATCCCACGAGTTATCTTTCAATAAGTTAAGCGACACCTCCAAACGTACACGTTCGGTCGCAATAGATTGTTCCGTGAATTCGCGAACCGTATTTCTGATATCGTTGTTCACAATAAGATAATTTCTTCGCGGCTTGATATATTTATTATACGCCTCCGGCGGATGGACGGTTTCCGGTGAGAGTTTCGGACACAAAAGTCCGGGAATGATGATCCCGTTGACCTTGGGCGGCGGGGAACTTACCGGCATATTCAAGCTGATCACTCGCAGGCCGGCTCTGTCGAGCAACTCCCACAGGCTCGGCATCGCGTTGTCGGCAAAGCTGTTCAGGCTGATCTTTTTCAGGTCGCGGCCGTATCGATGAAAAGCAAAGATGCTTGTCTTACCTGGAAGACAGCCCGTTTGAAACGACGACCAGGCCGGCGATGTCTCAAAGGGCATTACACTCCATAAAATACCATGTGTACCCTTATTTACTAAATTCGCAAGGTTGGGCATCACGCCTTCAGACATAAAATCACGGCCCAAACGCCAGGTAAAGCCGTCCAGGCCGATAATTAACACACGTTTTTTGGCAATCATAAAATATGCTCCTGACCACGGAATTATAACATGCAGCCCCCCTTCCTGTCAAGTAAGTGCTCATACTCAATCCAGCCGGTTTGTCCGTATTGACTTTATTGGCCGCAGGGTTTATGATGCCGGTTCATAAAAACTGAATCCTGAAATCTTCAACGTGTGCCGAAAAATGCGGAATGATTGGGAAATTTGGATGTTATGAAACTCAGCAGGTTTTTGAAAAAGATAAGGCTTTACGGCTGCGCAATGTCATGGCGAAATGCCGTCGAGAAACAATTACTGAGACTAAAATTCATTGCTTACAAGAACAGAGTAAGACGATACCGGCAAATCAACATAAAATCAGCAAGTGGGCCAAGGGTACTGGTTGTGATGAACACAGGTGGCATCGGCAATATGATCGAAGCCACCCCACTGGTGCAAGCCGTCCGATTGCTGTGGGCCAAGGCGGAAATTACAATCCTGATCTCACCGGGCGACCTGTTTGAGAACTGGTGCATACCCAATAAAACTATCGATTCCGAAAAGGAACTGAAGGGCCAAACCTTCGACCATACGTTCTTCGCCTATTGGGAATGGAAAAATATCAATCGATGGAATGTGGAATGTGAGCTGGGGCAGGTCCATTTTCCCAAAATTCGGCTGGACAGGTTGTTTCTCACGCCGGAGAGAGAATATTATGTCGATATGCTCAGGAAATTGGG
>CBDURK010000304.1:0-4033 GCA_965369645.1 uncultured bacterium
CGGATGGCGGCTGAAGGTGTGAAGTTCACGGATTTCTATGCCGCTGCGCCATCGTGTACTCCTTCACGGGCTGCTTTAATGACCGGCTGTTATCCGCAGAGGGTGAGCCTGCCCAATGTAATCGGCCCGAGCGCAAAAGTTGGTTTAAGCAGTACCGAGCAGACCATCGCGGAGGTTCTAAAACCTCTCGGTTACGCTACCGCCTGCTACGGTAAATGGCACCTTGGCCATCATCCCAAATTCCTGCCGATGCGGCACGGTTTCGACGACTACTTCGGCCTGCCTTACTCGAACGATATGTGGCCGAAGCACCCGACCAACAATAGTTTTCCCGACCTGCCGCTTATCGAAGGTGAAAGGGTCATCGAATATAATCCGGACCAGACGCAGCTTACTACATGGTACACCGAGCGGTCTGTTCGTTTTATTGAGAAGAACAAAGACCGGCCTTTCTTCCTGTATCTGCCTCATTCGATGGCGCATGTACCTTTGTTTGTTTCCGACAAATTCAAAGGCAAATCCGAACAGGGCCTGTATGGTGACGTCATGATGGAAATTGACTGGTCGGCGGGACAGATACTCTCTACACTGAAAAGATTAGGCATTGATAAAAAGACTTTAGTGATATTCAGCTCGGATAATGGGCCGTGGCTTAGCTATGGCGACCATGCAGGTTTGGCCAAACCTCTGCGCGAAGGTAAAGGTACAACGTTCGATGGCGGCCAGCGGGAATCGACCATTATGCGCTGGCCGGGCCGGATACCCGCAGGCATTGTCTGTAAAGAGCCGGCTTCGACGATAGACATCCTGCCCACAGTTGCGAAACTTAGCGGCGCAGAATTGCCTGCTCATACTATCGATGGCAGGGACATCTGGCCTTTGATGTCGGGCAGGCCCGGAGCAAAGAGTCCGCACGAAGCGTTCTTCTATTATCGCGGCTATGCGCTCGAAGCGGTCCGCAGCGGAAAATGGAAACTGCACCTGCCGCACGGCTACCGTACATTGGCAGGACGCGAGGGCGGTACGGACGGGCGGCCGGTTAAATATGAACAAGGTAAAATCGATCAGTCGTTATTTGACCTTGAAAAAGATATCGGCGAGCAAAACGATGTCTCCGCGCAATACCCGGATGTTGTCGAGCGGCTGTTGGGTCTTGCTGAGCAAATGCGCCAAGAGTTGGGCGATTCGTCTAAAAAAATGAAAGGCAGCAGCAGAAGAGAACCAGGACGAATATGACCGGCTTAAAATAAATTTTCAAGAAAACAGAAGAAATTTGTCGAATTAAAAAAACAAAGTTGTTGTTTTGACGTATAGGTGAGTGAAGACAGGCAGGTTTGAAATTCTTATTATAATTTTAGACGTTATCATATTCGTCTTCTTATTTTCATATCTTGGACCTGCCATTTGAAGAAAGGTTCTTTCGCAGTTTGACGGGTGTTTTTCAAAGGAGAAAAGTTTTGCGCGCAGTTTTTGCGCCGATATGGAAAACAAAATCAACAGGCAGGTTTGAAATACTTTTTATAATTTTAGTCGTCATTATATTCACCTTCTTATTTCATATCTCTCGAATCTGCCTTCCGGAGAAACTCACTTACACGACTGAGCTAAGAGCAGCCTTGAACGTGCAACGACCGGCCTGCGCGGAACTTACCGGCAAAATTATCAATTTGTTTTAAACCGACCGTTTTTGAGCGAAAAAACAGAACAATGGAGATTCGCAAAAAACGTTGTTTATTGCTGTGCGTTACACTTTGACAGGAACTGTCATGATACGAGCCCGGTAGTTAGTTTGTACTTATTGTTATTAAAGAGATTATCAAAATGTGCTAAAGAACGGTCGGTCGCGCGAATCTCCGAAAAATTAAAGGAGAAATAAAATGAAACGCAAAGGTTTTACATTAGTTGAGCTTCTGGTCGTAATTGCGATCATAGCTCTGTTGATGGGCATCTTAATGCCCGCACTGTCGAGGGTCAGGCAGATTGCCTTCCGCATGGTCTGCGGGACGAACCTCTCCGGTATCGGCAAGGCAATGCTTATCTACAGCAACGATTACGACGATGAGTTCCCGCGAGCCGGCGGCAGAAACAGCCAATGGAGCGGTACACTAGGTGGTGCTAATGGCTGGATGCAAGATAACCGATTTGCTGCTTACGGCTTAGGCGCCGATGGCAGCGGCGGTCAGGCCACCATCACGTCCAGTTTTTATCTTCTTGTCAAGTACGCCGAGGTAACGCCCAAGTCATTCATCTGCAAGGGTGATTCCGGGACAACGGAATTCAAGCAGAGCAATTACCCCGCTGCGGCCGGCTTTGATCTTATCGACCTCTGGGACTTCGGCCCCGAATCGATAAACCACTGCAGCTATTCCTATCACATGCCTTACGGTCTTTACTCTCTGACTACATCGAGCGAGCCCGGCATGGCAGTGGCAGCGGACCGGAATCCCTGGATGGACTCCCCGGCAGCAGAAGCCAAAGATGCGGCCCTGTTGAGCTCATACGATCCTACCGGAGGTAGAGAATATACAAATGTTGGAAACGCTATTGCTCACCAGGAAGACGGACAAAACGTATTGTTTATGGACAGCCACGTGACCTTCGAAAAACAACCTTTCTGCGCCATCAACGATGATAACATTTACACATGGTGGGATGGTGGAGATATCCGGCGTGGGGGCTACCCTGTACCTGGCAGCAGTGAGCCGCAGAATAGGTTGGATTCATTCCTCGTAAATGACGGTGAAGGTGTAGTGCAGGGACCAAAACCCAGGGGGCAATGCTTCCCTGCTGATACACCTGTTTGGGTAGATGGTACACTCGTGCAAATCTCGAAAGTTACTGTTGGCCGGATAATCGGCAAAGTCGGTTGTGTCACAATGGTCAGGCGAATCGAGAAACTCAAAGAGTACGAGGGCATCTTCGAATGCCGCGATATAACGCTCGAAAACGGAAATAGCATCAGCGTTGTGGATACACACCGCTTCATGCTCGATTCTGGAAAATGGATTGCTGCCCAGAACCTGCAAAGTGGTATGAAACTCAAATCGTTGAAGGGTTCAATTGCGATTAAGAGCGTCGTAACAAGACCATTACCTTTCGTCGGCAAGGTCTATAATCTTAAGGTAGCCGGCTCAGAGCAATATTTTGTAGGCAAAGACGGCGTGATTGTGCGAGATTGGTAAGGTTGAAAGCAATTTACTGTTAGATAACCGGGTTGCGTAGAGACAGTTCCTTCTTTTCTGTTCTATTTGGGCGGCCTTGTGTGGCGGAGCACAGGGCCGTTGTTTTGTGTTAAGTGGTGATTATTAGAACATTAACAGAACATAGGATTTGTCTTAATCTTCTGTTTATGTTAGACTGTGCATTTTGGTTTTCAAGGAGTTCAAAATTGGGACAAACGCTTACTTACAAGATACTCAGCAAACACCTTATCGAAGGCAAGCTCGCCGCCGGTGAGCAGATTGGCATTCGTATCGACCAGACGCTTACTCAGGACGCCACGGGAACCACGGCCTTTTTACTGTACGAATCGATGGGGGCCGCTAAAGTTAAAACCGATTTGTCGGTCAGCTACATCGACCATAATATGGCTGGCTTCGGACCAGAGAACCATAACGACCATTTATACCTGCAAACTATAGCTGCGAAGTGCGGCGTTTATCATTCGCGAGCGGGTAACGGCATCTGTCATCAGGTTCATTTAGAGCGGTTCGGCAAACCCGCCGCGATTCTTTTGGGCAGTGATTCGCATACGCCGACCGGTGGTGGAATCGGTATGCTGGCAATCGGCGCTGGCGGGATGGATGTTGCGGTGGCTATGGCCGGCGGACTGTTTTATTTGAAATGCCCGAAAGTTTTAGGAGTGAAACTTACCGGCGAATTGAACGACTGGGTCGCTGCGAAGGATGTCATTCTCAAACTGTTGAGTATTCTTACAACGAAAGGCAACGTCGGCTGGGTGTTCGAATATTTTGGCCACGGTGCCGAACGGTTGTCTGTACCGCAGCGTGCGACGATAACAACTATGGGAGCG
>CBDURK010000305.1:0-4031 GCA_965369645.1 uncultured bacterium
GTTCGGCAAGTGTCTGACTTAAGGCCGGGGCCAATTGGAAACCCGCCGACTCTGCTGAGTTGCGGTCGTCCTCGGTCAATATGCTGTCCGAAGCCAGCGGAACGGGAAACTGTCTTTGCGTAGCGCCAATTAAAAAGACCACTCTTAAATCGGGATGCCGACTGCGCTCGATAGAGCCGACAAGGACCTGGTCCAGCTTCGGCGGAATGAAAGCTAAAGTCAACTGCGAAAAAGCAGAATTGATAATCGCAAAGAAATCCTCGGCCGTCATAGTTTGGCCGGCGAACACCTCGACAAGCTCGTCGAAAATATCCACAAGCTTGGAAGAAAATTGCTGATGCTCATCAGCAATAGTATCTTTGTCGTGTTTGCCGGCTTGTTCAATCCAACTGCAAATTGTCTCCCTCACTTTTAGCTCATCAAGAAAACTAAAAATAGATCGCTTGAACTGCCCAGCAGTAAGCATATTTGCCGGATTGTCAACCGGACAAAGACCATCTCGAAGCTTTAGTAAAGGCTCGATTGCTTTTAGCCGAATCTGGTTTATCCGCTGCTGGTCAAAATTTTTATTATCCTTACCTGCAAAGAACCATTGTCTATCACTCTGCCAGTCGCCGCCGGTTATGCCGAAAGCAATACAGTAATTTTCCAGCAGGTCGATATCGTACCGTTCCACAGGCACAAGGTCGGTTTTAAGACAGGCGAAAATATCACTGTGCGAAAAGCCACCCGTAACCGCCTGAAGAGCCGAGCAAATAAGCTGAATAACAGGATGCTGGTTTAATGGTTTTCGTTTATCAATAAAAAACGGAATTCCATAGTCATCAAAATACGCCCTTACATAATGTTGATAACTATCAATGTCCGAGGCGATAACGGCAATATCGCGATATCGGCAGCCTTTTTCTTTGACCAGTTCGAGTATCTGCCTTGCAACGAAGCCGACTTCAGCCCGCTCGTTCGGTGCCGATATAATGCGAATATTATCCGCCGAGTCAAGTCTGGACGGTTCAATTTCAAATATATTACGCTCGATATGAGCAAGCTGGTCACTGGCGGAAAATCTCAACGCCTGTTCAAGAATTATCGGCCTGGTCAATTTAAGTTTACATTTTTTTACCCTGTCGAGAAGCTCGGCGCAGGTGCGCTGTGTCGGATAAAATAAATCAACAGGGTCAATGTTCTCGGCTGAAGGATTAGCTAAATCAATCTTCGCAGGATCCAGGCAAAAAGCAATTTGTGCATCTTCGACCACCTTGAGCAGTTCGGTAAGGATTTCAAGCTCGGCACCCGTAAAACCCGCAAAACCATCTACCCACAACTTCGCACCTCTTGCCAAAGTTGACGATGAAACCTCCTTGCAGGCACGAATCAGTTGAATATCGGGGTCAAGATAATCAGTTTCAATGAACTTTAAGTATTCTTCTAAAATCAGGCCTATATCGGTGAATTTCAGGATTGCTAAATTATTACGCTCGTCTTTAGCCAGTTCGCTCAGCAATTGGCTAATATCATCCGGGGTCTTTGCATACTGGTGCAGCTCTGCAATAGTTTGTGCCATTTGCTGAGCCAGGCCGGGCCGGGACGCCGAGGAGTCGAAGATTTTCAATTTACTTTTGTTGTCCCGCAGAAGGCGGTGTACTATCATCTGCCGGCCGATGCGCGAAATGGCCGGCCTGGCTGTATTCTTACCTGATAATAAAAACTGCAAACGATCGAACGAAAGCACATGTAATCTGTTATAGCCGGCTATTCGGTCATCGCCTAAAATAGCACGCTCTGCCTGATAGGTGGCTTGCTCGGGAACCAACAGAATCAACTGCTGCTCACCCGGCTCGGTGAGTGCATTAACGATAGAATTTATGCAATAGCTGGTTTTACCCGTACCACTTCTGCCAAGAATAAACTGAACCGCCATAAGAACAATCCCTGATTCGAAAAGTTACTTTATTCAGTAATCTTTTACCACAATCAGCAATTGTTTTCAATTGTCATAGAAAGACTAATTTTCTCTTTCTGCTCTGCCTTAATTGGGTTGAGTGCCTATATATCCCGGATCACGCGGTTGGTTTGAGGCCGAACCGAATGCGCTGCGAATGAGAACCTGTATTTGTCTATCGCTGGGATATGTAACAACAGCAAATGTCTCAAGTTTATATTCGTCTTCAAACTGGAGTTTACTATACCACTCCGCCCTTTTAGGCAAATTAGCACTCCTATCCCAAAAAATCCTCCACTTACGTAAGTTAATAGCGCCGGAAGCGGTATTTTTTTCCGACCAGGTTAGGTCATAAACCTTAGTGCCGGGCACAACAGTCCCTGTGTCCGAATCATCCAAGCGAGTCCATTGGGCACCGGAAATATCGCTTATATTTGAAAATGGCACCAAACCGAACCTCTTAACCGCCGCTTGTTTAACTTTAGACAGCATTTCTCCGGACAGTATTTGTGTCTTGACGGAATCAGAATATATATTCTTTGTCATTTTAACCTTGTTTGGGATGTCCCACAATACAAGCTGCTGGCCAATCTGGAACATGTCTATCTTCAAAGTTTGTGAAACCCACTCGATTTGCATCGGTTCATTCTTGACTGGCTCAAACGTTGTTATACATATATTCTCAACTGCTCCCATAACTTGATAAATCTCACCAAGCCCGACATCTGTGGTAGATGTGCCAAAGAACAAAGCAAAAATCACAAGAATAACAGCAGCTACGGCGGCCAGCTCTGCAATTCTGATTTTCAGAGTTTTTGGCCGGGCACTGCGCCCGACGAGGAATGATTGCTCCCGGACAGATTTTTCAAGTGCGACAAAAGCATCGTCAAGAATACGCTTGTCCGTATCTGCCCTGGTAGTTATATGTAATTGTTTGACTGCGAGTTCTATATTGTCTGCGAAATTCATTTTGTTGACTCTCCTCTTAAAATTGTCCGCAGTTTATCAAGCCCGTAGCGATATCTGCCTTGAACCGTATTCATTGGGATATGCTGGATTTCAGCTATCTCCTTAAATTTCATCCCTCCGTTGAGGTGCAGGATTATTGTTTCCCGCTGCTCCAACGGAATCTGCGATAATGCATCCGACATTAGCTGCAATTGTTCGGCCAATACAACCGACTGCTCAGGACTTTTCGAATCCGATTTGATTTGTCCTGCTTTGTCGAGTTCAACCATGTGGTGCTTCTTTTTACGGAATCTGTCCCGCACACGGTTAACAACGCTGGTTATCAGATAGCTCCTAAGACTCACCCGCAACTCAAGTTTTCCCGCCCCGGCGGCAAAAGAAACAAAAACATCATGCAGAACATCCTCCGCGGCATAAGTATCGTGCAGCAAGGAAGCCGCTATTGTAAGCAGCGTATCTTTATACTCCATGTAGATTTGGCGCAGAGCATCTTTGCTGCCTTGTTGTAGTTCCCATATAAGACGCTTATCTTCCAGCATCTAAAGCCAATCCAATAAGGTTGATTATCAACCTTCACTATACATATGACGTTCCGGTTAGTGTTTTAATATAAAAAATTATCTCTTTCTGCCAGTTTTTTTTTCAAAACACGAGATAGGCCCCCTAAAGCCGGAGTTCCAAGAGGTTGGCGATAAATAAACAGGATTTTGACTGTATAGAATACCGAAGACGATATAGAAGTCTGGAGGGCCTGGATATAGCCTTGTTGCGGTGTGGACTATGGTGGGCCTGCAAGCTGGGAATCGATCCAGGCAGTTCGCCTTGCCAGCCAATCCTTAAGATGGTTTATCTCCCCTTGAAAACCGCCAAAACGAGGCGCGACGTTGCGCCATTTATTAAAGTTCCGGACCTGCGCCTCATTCAACTCGTCGGCCATCGAGTCTATGAGAGTGTTGATATTTTCGGTACTAAAGGGCCCTCGCCTCAACTCAAACCACCGATCGATATACTTCTGCCAGAAATCAGGGTCCTCAAAAAGTCTATCCCACCATATGTAATTCAGATAATCAGTCCCATCTCCGGTTCCGTGCCAACTCTCCGGATTATTGTCGCGACCATCGGT
>CBDURK010000306.1:0-4029 GCA_965369645.1 uncultured bacterium
TAAAATGTACTTAATCATAGATGGTGATTTGGACAGTTCGCAACCGGCATCGGGCAGAATAAATACGAATAATGCACCGGTCTATATTGGTGAAAATTCGGAAAATACAGGACGTTACTGGAACGGTTTGATAGACGATGTCCGCGTTTACAATTATGCTCTGATGGAAGAAGAGGTAACAGCACTTTCCAATAAATAAGGTAAATAGCAAATAGCAAGTGAAAACAATTGGTAATATAGGTACGGGTAATCAACTGCGGTGGGTAGTATTATTGCTTGCGATAGCGGTAATACTGCCCACTGTGTGTTTGCTTTGGTTTATGAGCCAGGCGGTTGGAAACGAGCGCTTGGCGGTCAGGCAAAAACTGACTGTAATTTACCAGAATCACCTTGGGATATTAAGTAAAAGAATTGATGACCTTTGGTCGGCTCGAATAGGTATTATCGAAGATGAAACGGTGGTAAAACGCCGGCCTATCGAGATGTTTGATCGGCTTACAGGTCGAGACAGCGGGACAGGTGATCCGAATATATGTAATGCAGTTATTATTTATGATAGCAAAGGAAGTTTGGTTTATCCGGTTACAGGAGGTGAAGACTATCCCAATGAATTTTCGGAGGAGTTTAATCTGGCATGGAATGCTGAATTCATGGATGAGGATTTTACACAAGCGATAAGAATGTATGAACAATTCTTCGATTCGGCAGATGATGGCTATTATATACATTACAGCGCTTTATTGGGTAAGATCCGATGCCTGAGAAAGTCAGGAGAAATTGAAAAAGCTGTTACTCTTTGCCAAAAGATGGCTTATGGACAAACTTCCGAGGGTGTGAGTATATCTTCTATAGCCCTGATTGCACGAGCAAGAATCCTGCTTGTGAATCTAAAGAGTGAAAGCCAGGAGGGCTTAAAGCAGTCGGATTTGGAAGATTTGATTGGTTCTGCTATAAATTATACTCCCGGCAGCGGTTACGGTTTTTTGCAAATGCCATCAGTGACAAGAATATTTCTTCTGCTCAAAGCACTTGAAATCGTACAAGAGAGCGAATGGGTTGAAGAACTTAAAACCCAGGTTCTAAGAGCAAAAGTGCTTTTATCAGCCGAAGAATTATCCGTTGCTGTTCTTGATAGGTATTATACCGGGGCGGTATCGGAACCATTTTCTGAAAAAAATGCAAACGATTTAGTGTCATTACTAAGTGCGACGCAGGAAATGATTGAAAGTGTTGAATTGAGTGGTTTGACCGAACAAGTAAGCGAAGAAGTGAAACGGCAAATATCTACGGTGTTAGATGCGTATCAGGCCAGGAAAATGGGCGCTGCCGTGTTTGGCAGTCCTGAATTTGCTACATTTGAATCCTGGTCCGAAGATAGTTTTCGCAGGCTGGAATGCCGCCAAGAAGCCTTTGGAGTATATCACAACTCCGGCGGCAAGACATACTTACTTTTAAAAAAGGCAAAAGAGTTCAGTTCGGATTTCGATTTATGTGGAGCCGATCTCGAAGAGCTTGGCGTTTCCTACAGAATTACAGACAGTTTCGGCACGTATGCCTGCGGTTTGGAAAATCCCGAAAAGGCAGCTTTCTTGACAGCCCCGCTGGGCAAATTGTTTCCGAGTTGGAACGTTGAAATTCATTTTAAGGATATCGATATCTTTGAAACAACAGCCAACAAGCAAAAAGTGATATATGTCTGGACCGGCTTATTGGCTATTGCCGTAATGATTGCAGCCAGCTTACTGGCCACCAGGGTTGTAGGAAAACAGATAAGGATAAACAAGCTGAAGAACGATTTCATTGCCACCGTTTCACACGAATTGAAAACACCCCTGGCTTCTATGCGCGTGCTTGTAGATACACTGCTGGAAGGAAGCTACCGAGACCAGCAGCAAGTTACCGAATATCTGCAGCTTATTTCAAAGGAAAACGAAAGGCTTAGTGGGTTGATAGATAACTTTCTTACCTTTTCAAGGATGGAGCGAAATAAGCAGGCATTTGCGATGGCCAGAACAAGTCCTGCTGCAATTGCCCGTGATGCTGCAGAGGCGGTTAAGACCAAATTCAGCATGGGGCAATGTAAGTTCGAAGTGGATATCCGTGATGATTTACCGGAAGTGTCGGCCGACCGTGATGCGATGATAACGGTACTTATAAACCTGCTGGACAATGCGTACAAATATTCTTATGCTAATAAGCAGATTAAGCTTAGTATTTCTTCTGAAGACTCTTTGGTATGTTTTTGTGTCTCTGATAAAGGCAGAGGTATGTCACGCCGGTCCGTCAGGAAAATATTTAACAGGTTTTATCAGGCCGATAGCAGTCTTTCACGGCATGTCGAAGGCTGTGGTTTGGGGCTAAGCATCGCAAAATTTATCATAGATGCCCACAAAGGTACAATGTCTGTCGAGAGTAAACCCGACAAAGGGAGTACTTTCACCGTGAAATTACCGGCTTGTAGTTAAACGCCGGCAGGGAAGGATTAATAAATGAGAAATGTGCTGATTGTTGAAGACAACTCGGCTATGCTGCGGGGTCTTAAGGATAATTTCGAGTTAAAGGGCTACGGTGTCAAGACTGCCCAGGATGGTGAGCAGGGGCTCAAAGCAGCACTGACTGAAAATCTCGACCTGATTATACTCGATATTATGCTGCCGAAAATCAATGGCTATGAAATATGCAGCGAAGTCCGTAAAAAGAATTTCGATATGCCCATAATCATGCTCACCGCCAAGGACCAGGAATCCGACATTATCCTTGGATTGAATCTTGGCGCGGACGACTACATGACAAAGCCGTTCAGTATAAAAGAATTAATGGCCCGGGCCGAAGCGTTGATGCGACGCAGGGGCGAGGAGGAACCTGATGTTTATGAATTTGACGGTTACCGGCTTGATACTGTCGCGGGAACTCTTACGCAAAACGATAAGGAGATAGAGCTTACACCCGGGGAATTCAAGATGCTGCATCTTTTCCTTAGAAGGATCGGATGCACTCTTACATCTGATGAGGTACGTAATGCCGTATGGGGTTATTCACGCTTTATTACTTTGCAGGACATCGATCAGGCGGTCATTGCCCTGAGGAACAAGGTCGAACCGGACCCGAATAATCCGAAATTTATTCACACCGTAGAACTTATTGGTTACAAATTTAAACCGACGGAAAAAAATGGAAACGATACTGATAATTGAAGATGACCCTGTAATGCTGCGGGGCCTGAAGGATAACTTCGAGTTCAAGGGATATGGTGTACTTACTGCTGCCGATGGTGAAGAAGGATTAAATGCTGCTCTTAATAAGAAGCCTGACCTGATTCTTCTTGATATTATGCTGCCGAAGATAAACGGCTATGAAGTGTGCAGGCTGATACGTAAGGAAAATCTTACTATGCCGATTATAATGCTCACCGCCAAGGGTGAGGAGTCGGATATAATATTAGGATTGAATCTCGGAGCCGATGATTATGTTACCAAGCCCTTCAGTATAAAAGAGCTTCTCGCCCGCGCAGAAGCGTTTCTTAGGCGGAGCCGGCAAACCGAACAGGATATTTACGAGTTCGCAGACTTCAAGCTTGATATTCCCGCCAGAAAACTTACCTGCAAGTCAGATGAAATTAAACTCTCACCGAAAGAGTTCGGATTATTGGAATATTTTGTCAAGAAGCCCGGCCGGGCACTTACCCGTGATGATATACTGAATATGGTTTGGGGTTATGACAGCTTTATCGGCTCCCGAAGTATCGACCGTTTTGTTACCACATTACGGAATAAAATAGAACCCGACCCGCACAATCCAACTTTCATTCACACTATCAGAGAAATCGGCTACAAATTCGAACCGCCCGAGCAAAACAATTGAACTATCTCTACGGCGATCAATTGGGCTAACAATCAATCAGGGTGAAGGTGGTTTATTATTCTGTTGCTTTAATTGCGTCCGAGAGTTCGAGAGTACCTTCATATAAACTTCGACCGATTATTACCGCCTCGGCGCCAATTTCGATAAGTTTCGGAATGTCACCCAGTT
>CBDURK010000307.1:0-4027 GCA_965369645.1 uncultured bacterium
GTGGTTTCTGTCTGATTATCTCAATAGCAATAGCGGTTTTGCTGGCAATGAATCTGCATCGGTATTGGAAGCTAACTCCGGATAAACTGACCGTTCTAAGTTTAATAGCGATACCAATAATGGCGCTTTCCTGCGGAATAATGTCGCGCAGACAAGCGTGCAAAACCGCTGCTCCCAGAGAAAAAGAAATTGAACAGAACTGATTTTTCCAGTAGGTGAATTATGACGATTGAAAGATATTTACGAGGAATTGCAGGTTTTTTTGTGCTGCTAAGTATTTTACTCGCGCATTATCAATCGCAATATTGGCTGCTTTTTACAGCGTTTGTAGGTTTGAATTTATTACAGTCGGTCTTTACGAACTGGTGCCCGATGATTACCATATTAAAAATGCTTGGCGTTAAAAGTCAGGTTTGAGAAATGAAATGGAGGTATAAAATGAAACAGGTATTAACAGTAATATTGATTCTTGCTCTGTCCCTGCCAATTGTTGCCGCTGGCGAAAATGATGCATCCAAGGAGATTCCTGACGTAGAAACTATCGTGAACAAGGCCAACATCGTAGCTTATTATCAGGGCAAAGACGGCAAGGCAAAAGTAAAAATGACAATTACGAACAAACAGAACCAAATACGCCAGCGCGAGTTCAACATCTTAAGAAAGGACGCCGAAGACGGCGGGGACCAGAAATATTTTGTGTATTTCTTAAAACCCCCGGATGTCCGCAAAATGGTCTTCATGGTTCACAAGCACGCCGATCCCGATAAAGATGACGACAGGTGGCTCTATTTGCCCGCCCTTGATTTGGAAAAGAGAATCGCAGCCGGCGACAAAAGAACCAGCTTTGTCGGCTCAGACTTTTTATACGAGGATATTTCAGGCAGAAGCCTTAAAGAGGACGCTCACGAGCTTATCAAAACTACAGATGAGTTTTTTGTTGTGAAGAATATCCCCAAAAAACCCGATACGGTAGAGTTCAGTTATTACAATGTCTCAATAAGCCGCAAAACTTACGTGCCGATGAAAATGGAGTTTTACGACAAAGACGATAAACTCTACCGTGTTATAGAGTCAAAAAAAGTTGAAATGGTTCAGAAATTTCCGACAGTAATCAAGTCGGTTGTTTCAAACCTCAAGACCGGCAGCAAAACGGAAATGGTATTCAGTAATGTCAAATACGATATAGGGCTTAAGGACATTTTTCAGGAAAGGTATTTACGCAGACCCCCACGAGAGGTAATGAGATGAATCGGCCTTGCTCGATAACTCAGGTTTTTACGATTTTGATTGTTTTAGTTTTTTCTTTGCCGGTATTAGCTGTTGATACTGATGATACTGACGAAAATGCCGGCGGCTCATTCTTTTCTGATTTGCCGATAGAGATACACGGCTTTTACGAAACCAGATCGGGAACTCGACTCCGAAAGGATAAGTACGAAAGAGAACTCTCGATTATGGAAGATCGGCTCCAGCTCGATTTGTCATCATACCCCGAATGGGGTGACCTGAAAGTCAAGGGTGATGTGTTCGCAGACTGGGCCGCTGAGCGGGCTGAATTTGACCTGCGTGAAGCAAACATATTCATCAGGCCGAATGACTTTTTGGACCTGAAAGTCGGAAGGCAGGCTTTAACCTGGGGGACCGGGGATTTAATCTTTATCAACGACCTGTTCCCGAAGGATTGGCAGTCTTTCTTTCTCGGCCGGGATAACGAATATTTGAAAGCGCCGTCGGATGCCCTCAAAGCAAGTTTGTTTGGCGACTGGGCTAATCTTGATATTGTTTATACGCCTCGATTTGACCACGACCGCCATATAGATGGTACGAGACTTTCATATTGGAACCCAAACTTCGGACGCCTGGCGGGCGAAGATGCTGTAATTCATACAGACAAACCAAATCGCTGGTTCAGAGATTCCGAATTGGCGACTAGGCTATATAAGAACATTAATAATTACGAATTTGCTCTATATACTTATCGCGGCTACTGGAAAAGTCCCAGCGGACTGAATACCTCGATGAGTCAGGCGATCTTCCCCGACTTAAATGTCTATGGCGCCAGTATTCGTGGGGCGATCGGAAAAGGTATAGGTAACATCGAAGTTGGTTATTACGAATCAGCCGATGACATGAGCGGCAAAAACGCTCTCGTTGATAATTCTCAAATGCGGTATCTGGCCGGTTATTCACAGGAAATTGCAAAAGACTTTACAGCGGGCGTTCAATATTATCTTGAACATATGCAGGATTTCAGCCAATACAAGAATAGTTTGACATCAGGCCCGGCCAGGGACGAAGACAGGCATTTACTAACACTGAGACTTACAAAGCTTTTAATGAGTCAGAATCTGAGATGTTCCCTTTTCACCTACTATTCACCGTCCGACAAGGATGTTCATATGCGCCCGAACATTAATTACAAGCTAAATGACAACATGGCCCTGGAGATTGGAGGAAATATATTCTTCGGTGATTACTCGAATACTTTCTTCGGCCAGCTCCGGAATAATACTAATATCTATGCAGGTATTCGATATAGTTTCTAATCGGCGTCTGTTTCCGGAGCGTTCTCATCTTGCTCGGGGACCACTACAACGTTAACGGTTGCTGTCACATCATCAGCGAACTTAAGCGTTACTGCGTGCGTGCCGACTTCCTTTATATGCTCCGGCAGTTGAACGATATCGTCGGCTACCTCGAATCCCTGGGCACGTAGGTTGGACGCTATCTGACGTTCGGCGACCGAGCCGAATAAATGCCCCTGCTCGTTGGCTTTGGCGGCCACAACGGCTTCGGCGCCTTCTACCGCCTTTGCCGCGTTTTCGAGTCGTGTGGTGTGATTTATAAGCTGCTCTGCACGCTTGGCCTTTTCTTCGGCTATTGCCCTGATGCTGGCGTCGTTTGCTACCTTTGCCAGACCCTGAGGCAGCAAATAGTTTCGTGCGTATCCGACATTGACTTCGACAACGTCGCCAAGCCAGCCAAGTTTCGTAATATCTTCACAAAGCAAAATCTTCATCGTGTTAGGCTTTTTAGACATTTTTGTCCCCTTGAACATTTTTCCCGTCAGATATAAATGTTGTCCTGTCCTGAAAATATCTAATGGGCTTCATATTTCATTTTTCATATCAGGTGAATCGTGCGTCCTTAATCGATTCACGAACTGCCAATCAAACTGTAAACGGAAGTAATGCCATGTATCGGGCGCGCTTGATTGCTTTTTTCGCCTTTCTCTGACAGCCGGCGCAGTTACCGCTGCGCTTACGCGAGTATATTTTTCCGCGATTGGTCAGAAGCTTTTGCAGTGTGCCGATATCTTTGTAGTCAACGTACTTTATACCTCTTCTGCAAAAACGGCATTGTGTTTGTTCCCGGGTTCCTGAGAAGCCCGGCTTCTTTCTGTTATTATTTCTTCTGTTATTACCTCTGCTATTACTTCTTTCTATCATCTTTTACCTGCCTACTTTTAATATTTCATAACTCGGATTTTTTGATGACCACAAATAAATTCAATCACTTAATATCTAAAACTCCCAATCTGAAGTCACTTCTTTTATGCTTTTCAGATTAAAACGGTATATCATCATCGCTGACCTGCTGTCTTGGTTGATTTCCTGTATTGTTTGCTCCCTGCCCGGCACCGCCTCCAGCGCCACCTCCGCCTCCACCTCCGCCGAGAAACTCGAAGTTCTCAACGGTAACTCTATGTTTACTGCGCTTCGTGCCGTCCTGCGCCTCCCAGCTATCGAAAGTAAGACGTCCTTCGACAAACAGAGGATTTCCTTTTTTGCAATACTTGTTGACAACTTCAGCTCTCTTGCCGAACATTCTGCAGTCCACAAAACACGTTTCTTCCCGTTGACTGCCGTCTTGGCCCGTCCACCTGCGATTTGTCGCCAGACCGAAATCAACCACCGGCGTCTGGTTTGGTGTATATGACAACTGCGGGTCACGGGTCAAATTGCCAATCAGCATAATTTTGTTAAAATTAGCCATGCTAACACTCTTCTTTCTGCTTCAACTAAAA
>CBDURK010000308.1:0-4012 GCA_965369645.1 uncultured bacterium
GGCTACTTCAGGGGCAAGAGACGGTGGTAAGGACCCGGTGATTCTGATGTTTTCAATGAATATACCTTTATGGCGAAACAGCTACAAGGCTGCCCAGCGACAAACTGAAGCTAATGTCAGAAAGACGCAACAGGAAAAGATAAATACTGAAAACGAAATAGTGGCTCGTGCGATAAAGGTGCTGTACGACGTTGAGGACAGCCGGAGAAAAATAAGTCTTTATGGGGATATTTTAGTTTCAAAAGCTGAAGAGCTTGTATGGGCTTCCGAGGAAGCTTACAGGTCAGGAACGATAGATTTTCTGTCGTTAATCGATGCCCAACAGATGCTGCTTAAATACAAGTTAGACTACGAAAGAACTGTTACCAACAATCAGCAGAAACTGGCTGAACTGGAAATGCTTATAGGCAGGGAATTGTAGCAAAAATGGCAAATATACATATAAAAAATTGGTTCAGTCAAACAAGACTGAAGATGGCGACAATAATATTAATTGCGTTTTTTGTCGGCTATCTGATCAGAGGGTGGACGGCTTCAAGCCAACCGGATACCGGGCATACGCAGGCGGATCAGGACAAACAGCAGATATGGACCTGTTCGATGCACCCGCAAATTCGTCAGCCTAAGTCAGGTAAGTGTCCTATTTGTTCTATGGACCTGATTCCAGTGGAAAGCAGCGGACAGGTAGGTCCGGGAGAAATCTCTTTTTCCGAAGACGCATTGAAGCTTATGGAGATTCAAACCACACCTGTTGTGCGCAAGTTCGTTGAAGCCCAAATCCGCATGGTCGGTAGGTTCAGCTATGATGAGACAAGATTAAAACATATCACTGCCTGGGTTCCCGGAAGAATTGACAGGCTCTATGTTGATTTTACCGGCACACGGGTTATAAAAGGCGACCACATGGTCTATCTTTACAGCCCTGAACTCATAAGCGCGCAGGCGGAGTTCCTGCAGGCGGCAAAGGCTGTAAAAAGGATCAAAGCTGACAGTTCGGAACTTATCAAAAGGTCAACTCGGGCAACACTCGAAGCCACAAAAGAGAAATTGATATTGCTGGGGCTGACACAGCAGCAGATTGAAGAAATAGAAACGTCCGGCGTTCCTGCCGATCACATAACTATTTACGCACCGATTGGAGGTATTGTTCTCAGTAAGCACATCAACGAAGGAGCGTATGTCCGGACAGGTACGAAGATATACACAATTGCAGACCTTTCGCAGTTGTGGGTTCAACTGGATGCTTATGAATCGGATATGATGTGGGTACGATATGGACAGGAAGTTGAGTTCACGACAGAAGCTTATCCCGGCGAGTTTTTCAGGGGTCGGATCACTTTTATATCCCCAACGGTTGATCCGAAAACCAGGACAATCAAGCTTCGTGTCAACGTTGACAATAAAAAAGGAAAGCTTAAGCCTGATATGTTTGTAAGGGCGGTTGTTCGTGCAACTGTTGCCGGAGGCGGGATGATAATGGACGCTTATCTGGCGGGTAAGTGGATATGTCCTATGCACCCGTCGGTAGTAAAAGAAAGTCAGGGCAAGTGTGATATTTGTGGAATGGATTTAGTAACAACAGAATCGCTTGGCTATGTCAAAGCTGATTTGCCAAGCCAGGCCCCGCTTGTAATTCCGGCTACGGCACCGTTGATAACAGGCAAACGTGCAGTAGTATATGTTCGCAGGACGGATGTTGAAAAACCGACATTTGAAGGCAGAGAAGTAGTTCTTGGCCCAAGGGCGGGCGACTATTACATTGTGGAATCAGGTCTGGCAGAGGGCGAAACTGTTGTAACTAACGGCAACTTTAAAATCGATTCGGCACTGCAGATTCAAGCCAAACCCAGTATGATGAACCCACAAGGCGACGGAACCATGCCAGGTCATCATCATGGAAATAAACATGATGAACAGCAATTTAAGAACCATAAACATTGAAAGGAAACGAGAATGAAAACATTAAACAAATCTAAAACCCCGGGTCTTCTGATGTGTTTGTTAGTACTTATTTTCTTTATTACTACAGGCTGCAAGAAGAAATCTGAGCCTGCAGCGCCGGTGGAGGTAAAAGAGCCTGTGAAGCCGGTAGTTGAGCAGACAACCTGTCCGGTAATGGATGGGCCTATTAACAAAGACCTTTATGTAGAGTATAAGGGCAAGAAGGTTTACTTTTGCTGTCCCGGCTGTCAGGAAAAATTCAAGGCAGAACCCGAAAAATACCTAAGCAAGCTGCCGCAGTTTAATAACTGAAGTTTTGCAAAAGTTCTGTAATGATTAATACAGGCTTTCGAAACGCCTGTCTGATTCCGGTATAAAGATATGGAAGAACTGACTAAGTCAAACATGACATTAGCAGACAGGGCAATACGTTTTTGCCTTGAGAACAGGCTGGTGGTAACACTGGTGCTTTTGGCATTTATTGTCTGGGGTATTTCAGTTGCGCCGTTTGACTGGGAGTTGGAAACAATACCCAGAAGTCCTGTCCCAGTCGATGCCATACCGGATATTGGTGAGAACCAGCAGATAGTTTTTACCGAATGGCCCGGCAGGTCACCACAGGATGTGGAAGACCAGATAACTTATCCGTTGACGGTTTCGCTATTGGGGATTCCCGATGTTAAGACTATACGGAGTGTTTCTTTCTTTGGTTTTTCGAGCATCTATGTGATTTTTGAGGAGAGGGCGGAGTTCTATTGGTCTCGCAGCAGGGTCCTTGAGAAGCTGAATTCACTGCCTTCGGGCACACTGCCGGAAGGTGTTCGGCCTGCGCTTGGTCCTGACGCAACTGCTTTGGGGCAGGTTTTCTGGTACACGCTTGAAGGTCGGGACAAAGATGGAAAGCCGACTGGAGGATGGGACCTGGATGAGCTTAGAAGTATACAGGATTGGCAGGTTCGCTATGCTTTAATGAGCGCAGACGGCATAAGTGAAGTTGCCTCGGTCGGCGGATTTGTTAAAGAGTACCAGGTGGATGTCGCTCCTGATGCGATGCGAGCTTTTGGTGTTGGGCTCGACGATATATTCAAAGCTGTTAAGACCTCGAATGTCGATGTTGGGGCACGGACAATCGAAGTAAATAAGGTCGAATATATAATCAGAGGCCTGGGTTTTATAAAAAGCATAGACGACCTTGAAAAAACCGTTGTTAAAGTCAATGACAACATTCCCGTATATATCAAAGATGTAGGGAGGGTGTCTCTGGGGCCTGCTTTAAGGCGAGGTGCTCTCGATAAAGGCGGAGCGGAGGCTGTCGGCGGGGTGGCTGTTGTTCGTTATGGCTATAATCCGCTACAGGCGATAAAAAATGTAAAAGAAAAGATAAAAGACATCTTGCCTGGCTTGCCTGTGAAGACTTTGGCGGATGGCACTGTGTCACAGGTGGCAATCGTGCCGTTTTATGACAGAACCGGCCTTATATATGAAACTCTCGGTACTCTCGAATCCGCATTAACAGAAGAAATTCTCGTTACGGTCATAGTGGTCATTGCGCTTTTGATGCATCTTGGAAGTTCTCTGCTGATTAGCGCTATGCTTCCACTTACGGTGCTTGTGTGTTTTATTGCTATGAGGATATTCAAGGTAGATGCAAACATTGTGGCATTGTCGGGTATTGCTATAGCTATCGGTACTATTGTTGATATGGGGATTGTCATTTGTGAAAACATACTCAGGCACCTCAGCAAAGCGAGCGAGAATGAAAATAAACTTGAAGTTGTGTACCGTGCGACCAGTGAGGTGGGTGGTGCTGTTTTAACGGCGGTAGCAACAACGATTGTAGGTTTTCTGCCGGTATTTACTATGACGGGTGCGGAGGGAAAACTGTTCAGGCCCTTGGCATTTACAAAGACTTTTGCGTTAATGGCTTCGGTTGTTATCGCGTTGACGATCCTGCCGCCCGCGGCTTTGCTGCTGCTCAGGAGGAAATCCAAAACACATCCAGTGAAGAGGAAAACAACCGGATTAGCGAATATTCTGGTAAGTTTAATCGTGGGGATTATATTGGCCAGGC
>CBDURK010000309.1:0-4009 GCA_965369645.1 uncultured bacterium
GTTTTACGGCAGTTTATTTGGAAACTGTAAGTTACATATCTTCTGCTGGGAAAATCTTTTAATCTTTTGATTTGTGAATCGTTAAGTTTCAGAGGCACTTCGCCTTTACAGCTTGGGCATACAAAGTTGTTTAGTTCTACGTACTCACCTTTCGACAAAAGATATACATTGCGAGTATTGGAGTGATTCTCTCTGCCCTGATCGCCAAGCTTCCACCACGGTGCCCCGGCTATAGATGCAACAGCAGGCGTTTGATCATCATAGTCGGAGATGTAATTGCGTAAACCCTGAAATACACTGCCCATTTGCATTTGGCAACGCTGCCGCAAGGATCTTAGATGAAAGGATCTCAGTGTAGGAACAAGAACCCCAATGCTAAAAATAATCAATGCCGCTACTGCTGCCCTTTGGCTAATATTACGCCAGGCGCCAATCCTGATAGTAACTTTTTTAGTCTGCTCGGTAGCAAGCAATTCTCGCAGTTGTTGCTGGCTGGATTCTGCAAGATTTTGAACTCGCAAAATAGTATTTTCTACCAGTTCATCAGGACAGCTTTCAGGCTCTAAGCTGCCAAGCGGTTCAAGTGCAGCTCTGAGCTTCTGTTGAATTTCGGCGGCTTCTTGGTTGGATGAGATTAACGCCTCGGCCTCGTCAGTCTCTTTCTGTGATGTCAAACCTATACAGTAATCAAACAATAATTCTTTCTGCTCGTTATTCAGCGAATTCATTAAGCTTCTTTGCTCCCAACTGATATTTCCCACTCTTTTGCAAAACGACCCACTGCAGTATGTAGCCTGCTTTTTACCGTTCCGATAGGTATACTCAAAATCTCGGCCATTTGTTTGTAAGAAAATCCGTTAAAATATGCAAAAACCAATATTTCTCGGAGATTTTCCGGCATATCCGATATAATTTGCCTAACACGCAGAGCCGTTTCATCCTTTTGGAGCTGTTCGTAAGGCATTGTGTTGTCAGAAGTAACTGAATTCAACATATCATCAAATGACATGTCCTCCGAATCCGTCATAGTACCGATCGGGATGGCATTTTTTCGCTGCCATTTGCGAAGGGCATCCTTTGCCTTATTGGCCGCTATGGTAAATAACCACGGACGCAAAGGTCGGCTTGTATCGAAGCTCTCTCTGCTGTTATATAACTGTAAAAAAGTTTCCTGAAAAACGTCTTCAACAAGTTCCCTACGGTTTAAAAACATGCGAAGAAAAGCATAAAGACCGTTCTTATAACGGCTTACGATTTCACTAAATGCGATCTCCTCGCCCTCTATATATTGAGTCAGAAGCTCGCCATCAGTCAATTTTGTTAAATCTTTAGCCATAATTCCAACGTAAAATAAAACAACACAATAATATTATTATAATCGATTGGCAGCTAAAATAAAAACTTAATCACAAGGATTTTACGTCTATGGATTAAGATAAAACTCTGTACGCCAAATCCCAAAAAACTCATCCCAGCCAAATGTCAATATCCACAAGTAAAATGTTTGTGTATATTTCAAATTCAGCGGTTTATATCGGACTCAGACTATAGCTCGGAATGTTTTTTACTTGACTAAAAAGCAATTAATTTATATAAATAAGTATGGTTCGTTGCCCGTACAGTCCGGCATCTGAGTTTTTTTTATCTCCCTGCGGGCATAATACCTGATTTTTCAACGAGTCAAAAGAGGAGTGAGTATGTGGAGCACAGAGTTACGTCAGAAACTTTGTACTGCTCCGAAAATATTTTTACATTTCGATTAGCAACATTTTTTTAAGGAGGTTTATTACATCACGGGAATTATTTTGGGATTTCTGTTATGTTATTTTCATCTACTAATCTGCTTTAGGAACGAAAATCTTTATTTGGAGGAAAGAACTATGTTCGAAAAACAATTTGTAAGAGCCTTACTCTGTCTTATGGTAGTAGTCGGTTGTTCAGCTACTATAGCTATGGGGGACAATATACTGTTTATAGTCAATGATCCGACTGAAGCCACATTCCAAAATGACGGTTTGATAAAAGATTTACTTGAAAACCTCGGACATACTGTAACGTATTTTGATGATGACGAAGACGAAGCTGCCACAGAGATTGCCGCCGCCGCCGCAGATTTGGTCTATATTTCCGAATCTGTAGGCTCCGGCGGAATCAGGGAGGAAATCACGGAAATAGAAACTCCAATTATCGTCGGCGAGCCTTACGCCTGGGATGAAATGGGTATGACACGAGGCGGCGGTGGAACTTCTGCGGTGGCAACGACAGATATAACCATCGTCAGTCCCGGGCATCCTATGGCCGCAGGTCTCAGCGGGACCGTAACCGTTCTGACCGATATCACTGGCGCCGAAGGCACGGCCGAATTTGCCATGGGCGACGCAGGGGATGAGGCCACCGTCATTGCAACAGTCACCTTGGCTGACGGTCAGACTTATGATGCTATTATTGTTTACGAAAAGGGAGCAGCCCTCGCTGTACCGCCTACAGATGGCAGCGGGCCGTTCGCAGCCGATATACGCATCGGTATGTTCTTCCACTATTATGCACATGATGTCTTGAATGATAATGCTTTTGCACTGATCGAAGCTGCCGTGAAATATGTCCTCGGTGTCAAAACTCAGGCCAGATCCCCTGAACCACGGGATGGCTCCTACTATTCTGATGTTTGGGCGACTCTTGGCTGGAAGCCGGGAGATTTAGCTGTTTCCCACGATGTGTATTTCGGCGACAATTTTGACGATGTCAACGCCGGTGCCGAAAGCACTTTCCAGGGCAACCAGCCCGAAACGTTCCTTATCGTCGGCTTCCCTGGATTCGCTTTGCCCGATGGTCTTGTCCCGGGTACGACTTACTACTGGCGTGTTGACGAGATCAATGAAAATGAACCGAACAGTCCCTGGATAGGCCCCATCTGGAGCTTTACAATCCCGCCTAAGACCGCATACAATCCAGACCCGGCTGATGGCGCCCTCTCTGTTGCAACGGATGCTGACCTTAACTGGACAGCAGGTTTCGGTTCAAAACTGCACACCGTATATTTCGGCGACAATTTTGACGATGTCAACAACGCTTCCGCGGGTTTGCCCGTGGGAACTACAACCTATGACCCCGGCACACTTAAATTAGCTAAGACTTACTACTGGCGCGTCGATGAGTTCGATGTCATTGCCACACATAAAGGCCAGGTCTGGTCCTTTACGACCGAAGGCGGCGTCGCCAATCCTGACCCTGCCAACCGCGCCGTGGATATAACACAGACGCCTGTTATTACATGGGCACCGGGTATCTATGCCGCTTCATATGATATTTTCTTCGGCACCGATGCAGATTCACTGGAATTAAAAGGTAGTGGCAACTTAGGTGAAGAGAGCTATGAACCCGGACAACTCGAATGGGATACCACTTACTACTGGCGTATCGATGAGGCCAACAACACCAACACCGACAGCCCTTGGACAGGCCCCCTCTGGAGTTTTACTACCGCTAACTTCCTTATCGTGGACGATATGGAGAGCTACAATGACCTTGATGAAGGTGATCCGGCCTCTAACAGGATATATCTCGCCTGGCTGGACGGATTCGATAACCCGGCCACCAACGGCTCTGTCGTTGGTTATGCTAATGCTCCATTCGCCGAGCAGACTATCGTCCACGAAGGTTCCCAGTCGATGCCGATGGCTTACGACAATGCCGTTGGAAAATCAGAAGCGACCTTAACATTGACTTCAAATCGTAACTGGACAGTCAAAGGCGTCAACACATTGACAATCTGGTTCCGAGGTGAGTCGGCTAACGCAGCCGAGAATTTGTATGTCGCCCTTAACGGCAGCGCCGTGGTCAATAATGACAATCCTGATGCGGCACTCAGAACTTCCTGGACCCGTTGGAATATAGACCTCCAGGCATTTGCCGACCAGGGCGTGAATCTCGCCAATGTAAATTCGATTACACTCGGCCTCGGCAATAAGAACAATCCCGTTGCCGGCGGCTCAGGTATGATGTACTTCGA
>CBDURK010000310.1:0-4007 GCA_965369645.1 uncultured bacterium
TTAGATTATCAAGAGTTTTTGCCTTATTTATCATGCTCCTCGGCTTAAGCGTGGCGTTCATTCCAAAATATATCTTTCCAATATGCGAGTCCGACAATCTCGGTTTTTTTAACTCTTACCAACCGGCCATGCGTTGTTTCTGGTTTGGACGGACAGAAATTCTTTTTGGCTTGTTAGTTGTTCTTGCCGGTCTGGTTCTTTTCTATCGGCCAACTCCTGATACTCACTTTTCCATAGGTGCTTTGCTCATTGGTCTGGGATTAGCTATAATACTTGTTTCTGTAAATGCGGTTATCGGCAGCACATGTGGGCATAAAGGCTCACTCTGCCAAATTGGGACTAAACCGGCTGAACGTATTGCAGGCGCGCTCGCAATAGTCTTCGGATTGATTCTGGCGATTTTTCCCGGCAAGAGGTATAAACACAAATGAACGGCTGGTACCTGGCATCGACTCAAATTAAACGCAATCCCTTACGCTCCGGATTAATGGCAATCGGAGTCGTTATTGCAGCGGCAGTTATGACTGTAGTCGCTCTTTTGATAGCAGGAATCAACGAAGGCATGATAAATACGGCACAGCGATTGGGGGCGGACTTAATGGTTGTGCCAAGAGGTGAAACAATTGCTCGGCAATTCAATGAGGCTCTGATTACAGGCAAACCTGCTACGTTCTATCTTGAGCAGGTGACAGTCGAAAAAATATCCAAAGTGCCCGGTGTTACACATGCATCCACTCATATTTTCATTGAAACACTTACAAATGCTCGATGCTGTGCCGGAAAATTCTTTATCGTCGGTTTCAACCCTGAGACAGATTTTACAGTAACACCATGGCTTAAAGATGATGTCACGTCCCTTACTATTGACGTGCACAACTGGATGATAGTTGGAGATAGAATACTCCTTCACAAAGGGGATGTTGCCGAATTTTACGGAATGCCTTTCACCGTCGCCGGCGTTTTGGAACCTACCGGTACCGGGATGGATTGGACAATTTATATTTCTCAGAAGTCATTACGTAAGATGGTATCCGGTTCCGGGACAAAGGCTGAAATGCCGTTACGGATTTCCGAGGGGGATGTTTCGGCTGTGTTTATCAAGGCCAAGCCAGGAGTCGATCTTATCGATCTTGCCGAAACAATAGAGCAAACAGCTCCTGAAACGCAGGCGATACTTTCATCGTCAGTTGCTAAAGTCGCCAGAAGTCAGTTGTCAAAGATAGCCGGTTTACTCGGCTGTATTGTCATCGGCCTCTGGGCGATGGCGCTTACCTTAAGTGGTGTGGTTTTCTCAATGGCGGTAAGAGAACGCCGCAGTCAGTTAGGACTGCTCATAGCCAAAGGGGCGGAAAAACGCTTTGTCTTCGGCATGCTCACTAAGGAATCTGTTATGATAGCAGCGCCTTCAAGCTTGTCCGGATGTATTGTCGGCTTGCTCTTTGTCATTTCTTTCAGGGAACTGCTGTCCAATGCTCTTGTCGCCTCAGATGTCCTGCCGACTGCTGTCACCACGGCTGTCTTTATCGCGGCATTCAGCATTTTTGGTACTCTCACTGCTGTAATTACAGCAATAATCCCTGTGATACCTATATTAAGAACAGAGCCTTATGAAGCTATAAAACAGGGAAAAACAACATGATTTCAACAATAGACGTGACTAAATCTTATACGGGTCAAAATGGAGCTATCGCAGCTCTCCGCGGCGTTAGCATCAAGGTTGCTCGCGGTGACTTTGTTGCCGTCATAGGCCGTTCAGGAGCCGGCAAATCCACGCTTCTTGGTGTAATTGGTGGATTGCTAAAACCTTCGAGCGGCAAAGTTATTCTCGATGGTAAGTCTCTGTGGCAGCTTGACGAGCGAGCAAGAGCAAGTGTTCGTGCTCAAAAAATTGGTTTTGTTTTTCAAAACGCCTCTGTTATCCGATCTCTAACGGTGCTCGAAAATGTGCTTTTGCCACAAACTTTTCTTCCGAAACCGGTCACAACGGATGTGTCACGGGCGATGAATCTCATCGAGTTGATGGGAATTGAGAGCAAGGCCCATGCATACTCTGATCAACTATCAGGTGGAGAACAACGCCGGGTCGCAATAGCAAGCGCCCTGATGAACAATCCTTCATTATTATTGGCTGATGAGCCTACAGGCGATCTGGACACAGAGACGGAATCAGAAATCATGGATACCTTTCTGGATTTAAAAAGTAGAGGAACAACTATTGTAATGGTCACTCACAATTACCAACTGGCCTGTTATGCCGATAGAATATTAGAAATGGATAGTGGCTCTGTTGTTGATATGTCACCACGAATCGAAACCTGTAAATCATCCAATTTCAGTTCGCCGCTTCCTGACGAGTCCCAGGCAAATACCGAAAAGGAATCCAGCTTTTGAACCGAATGATTCTTTATACATCCTTACTGGTCACTGTCTTCCTCGGCAGTTGTTCTAAAGAACCCCAGGACCAGCGTTTAATCTGGAGTTTCAAAACCGGTGATGTATTGCCAACCTGTCCGACTATTGCTCCCGATGGAACAATCTATATTGGCTCTCATGATTTTCACCTCTACTCTATCAATAAAGACGGCAAAAAGAACTGGAGCTTCAAAACCGGTGATTTCGTGCACGGCACTCCGGCCCTGGGTCATAATGGCAACATTTACTTTGGCTCATTTGACGGCTATGTTTATGCCCTGAATCCCGAGGGTAAGGAACTCTGGAGATTTAAAACAGAGGACAAAATCGAATCATCTCCGGCCATCGCTTCCGATGATACACTCTATGTCTCCTCCGACGATAGTTACATTTATGCTTTGGATTCAAATAACGGCAATTTGAAATGGAAGTTTCAGACGCAAGGCAAAGTAGCCTCTTCACCCACCATCGAGTCCGATGGTTGTATCGATGTCGGTTCCGGCGATCATCATCTCTATGCAATAAATCCGAACGGCACTGTTCGGTGGAAATTCAAGACTGCCGGTAAGGTTCTCTCGTCACCGGCACTCGACAGCAATGGCTCTATATATTTCGGTTCAAACGATGGACGACTATATTCAGTAACATCCGATGGTACCGAAAAATGGCAGTTCGACACTGGAGATAGTGTATTTGCATCACCTTCAATCGCTCCGGATGGAACTATCTATATCGGCTCTTTGAGTCGATATTTTTATGCCCTGTCACCCCAGGGCCGGCTAAAATGGAAATTCAACACACGAGACTGGGTAATATCCTCAGCCACTATCGGTGCCGATGGGTCAGTATATGTCGGCTCGTACAATCATTGCCTCTATGCGTTTAGAGAGGATGGGAAGGTATTGTGGAAATTCAAAACCCAAAAGTTTGTATTCTCGTCCCCTTCTATATTCTCTGATGGCTTGCTGTTGGTCGGTTCAGATGACGGTAGTCTTTACGCTCTTCGTACAGAAAGCAAAGGACTCGCCCTTTCGCCATGGCCGAAGTTTCGAGCGAACAATGCCAATACCGGCTCCCGTTTAACTTTTTGATTTTTCATTTGTAATTGTTCTACGATTTGTCACTGCGAGAGAAGCGTGGCAATCTTCAATCAAATAATCAATATTAAATCAAAATGAGCTTGTCCCGGTGTGTGCCTATTTGCTTGTCTGCCGGGGGTAGAAATGCTATATAATTCATTCTTCCCTTCGCAATGTCAACATCCCCCCCTTCATTGATCCGAACCTACTCCTAAAAAAGCCACAAGCCAAACATTTTTTTCGTTGTATGTTTCATAATAAATCCCCTTTTCATAGAGCTCCTTTGCCCGTTTACCATGCCCTTGGACTATCTATAGGATTCTGGCAAATACTCCTTGAGTTCAACCCAGTAGATATCCGAAACCACGGTGTGGATTCTTGGATCCCAGCCGTTGCTGCGGTTGAAGAACAGGTACTTCTTGTCCGGCGAGATTCTGGGGCCGTGTTCGATAAAGACGGTGTTAATCCTATGGCCAAGATTGCGCGGTTTGGACCAGGTTCCATCGGGCAAGTGCA
>CBDURK010000311.1:0-4003 GCA_965369645.1 uncultured bacterium
GTCACGTCGTGACCTGCCACTGTAAAAAACTGCTGCGCTCCACGAATGATTTCGAGTGGTGGAGCAGTTCGTATATTTTAATCAACCATATCAGGACTCTCTTACCCGAGGCAGAGATTCTGCACCGTGCTTCGGAGCGGCAACAGCCTTTATGTCCATCCTTTCAGGAGTCCTAGGCGATGGTGTCTTCATGCGGTATTTTTCCATGAGCATTTCCCGTTTCTGGTAGCACTGCTCCTTGAAAACAGCAATTTCCGATTCAAGATTTGCGCTTGCCGAATCGCCGAAATAGGCGTGGATAATCGGAAAAATCAAATCGGGCTTTTTCTTTCTTAACTCTTTTGCCATAGCCTCTATTTTCGCGGTTGCTACGCCTTCCTGCATACAGGTGAACGGACCTACGTGATATATTCCCGATATACAGGCATCACCGACCGGGCTGATCATATCGTTCATAAGATGATATGCGATACCCGTGCTTAACGGCGACTCGCCTTCGATATTGCCGTGACCTTCCTGGTTGCGTTCCAGAGTCTCTATCATTTCAATCGGCTTTGGAAGGACATGTCTTCCTTTAAGGACTTCATGAAACGGCTCAGCGATTTTATCTTCGACCGAAGACATATATCTTCCTTTAAGATAGGACTGAGCATATTTTTTCGTTACTTTCAACATCCTGCTTAGATCGAAACTTTTTAGAGCCAGCCCGATATCTCTTTTGTTGTTTCTTATATTCATCTTATTTACATAATCCAGCCAGTCTATTACGGGATCCCTTACGATTTCAAGGCCCTGCTGTTCCAGCTTGTGGACTACAAAATTCGTATATGGATCGTGCTGTCTCATATAGATTTCCCCGATATACAGGACAAGGGGGAATCTTTTGTCTTTTCGCAGTTTTATTTTTCTGAACCCGGCAACCGTTTCGGCGCCCCAGGTTACCATTTCCGCTACTTCAGCGCCGTTTTCAACGACTTTTTCAAGTGCGCGCAACCTTTTGGTCTTGAGTTCTTCGACCTGATTTCTATCAACTGCATAGGGACGAAATCTCAAAGTAATATCTTCCAGTAAATCCGAACCTTTTATCCCCTTAAACAACATTTGCTGCATTTTGGTTTTATTAGACGAGCTGAGCTTGCCGGGGAAAGGTATGTCCTGATAATCGCTTTCCGAAGAAGGCCCTGCAACTGGTACCTTTTGCAGGCCTTCGCGGTTCAGAAACTCTCTGACTAATTCCACATATTTACCGAATCTGCACGGGCCGCTCGTCGTTGGAATCATAACGAGATAGTTGTTCTCAACATATTCTTTGCCTTTTCGTTCGATCTCTTCCTGCAGGAAACCGATTGCGTCACCGACAACACCTTTTAGCGGATGGCAAACTTCAGTGTAGATGTGCTTTCTCGCTATTTCATAACCTCTCTGTGTATTAGTAGCTAATACGCTGCTGTTTACCCCGAAATGCCTCAGACCGGCAGCGCCGATGTAACTGGCATCGCCCATATAAGGAATCAGCCAGGTTCTTTGCTGAGAAGTGTCATTTATTGGTTTTTTTATTTGCTCGATATCCAATTTACCCGGCTTGCTCTGGTTTACCACCCGTTCATGAGCTTCGGTCCTGGTTACAAACGGGGCATTATTGGTTTGAGCATCCGTCAGCAGGACAAGGACCGGCTTGTTCGCCGCCTGGTGTATTTTTTCTTCCTGGTAAATCTTTAAGCTGTCCGGGCCACAGGCAAAATTCATCATCCGTATTGCAAATAAATTATGATGGTTCGCAACATAGAGATTGGCCTTTAAAATCTTAACGCTTTGCACCCAGAATTCGTTCTCAACGAACTCGTCAAGAGAGATATCCAGGAATTTATGCTCTAAGAAGAGCTGAGGTATGTAATGTAATCCCCTGATCTGTGATAACATTGCCCCTGAGTTCGAGCTTGCCTCCGGATCAAGCAAAACATAATCTCTGCCAATCCCGACGTAAGCCTTTTCGTCGTTGCGCTCCACTTTTTGTAGAAACTTGTCACCTTCCTGATAGAGTTCGGCTTTGAATTTGTTTTCAGCGGCGTCGGCATATTTGATGGCTTCCTTTAACTGCCTTTCGGTGAAACCAAACTTTAATCTGTCGAATTCCTTCTTTATTTCCCGCACGAGCAGACCCAAATCACCGAAGTGCAGGATGGGATTTATCTGTTTTTCTTTATCGAGCGAAAGCACATCGTTTAAGATGTAACCCTCAGTTTCAGTATAAATGCAATACTTCAGGTCCGGAAGCGTGCCGGTCCTTAACTCGATAAAACTCGGATTAAAAAGGTATTCTATGTCTTGATGCCTGTTTAGAACAGATGCGTGTCCCGTTGCCAGCTTTCTGGCTATACAGAATTCTGTTCTCGAATTATCAACGCCTATCTTCGCGATTTCTTTATTCGTTTTAGGTGATACAACGGGATAGAAGCCGAGCTTTTTGAACAGAGCCGCGCACCAGATTCCCTTTTCACCGAGCGTCGCGGTGCTTCTTTTTATTCCAACAGTTACCGTTTGCTGCTTGTCTATTGTTAGATCAGACAACTCGTCCAGCAGGCCTCCCTGCTCTTTGAAGTGTTTTTCATATATTTTATGATATTTGTCCACATAGTTCGTTTTCGGTTTTTTAGCCGACTCTGAATTTCCCCTCGGACAAAAACCTCCTGTAATTATCTCGTCATCCTCGATGGAAAATACTTCAAGCTGGCAATCTCTCATGCCGCAGGTCTTTTCTTCAAACAGGTCTTTACATGACACTTTGTCCTTCTCGAAAGGCATATCGACCAGACCCCAGCCCCTGAACGCGGTTTCGCAGCTTTTGCCACGTGCTTCGGACTGCTTTATGTTCTCGATTATGTCCAGAGCCTGGCCCCACGCACCGAACATTTCTCTGTGAGGATAGGCCTCTATCTGCTTTTCCGATACCTGGGCGAGAGCGGCAAGGAAAGCCTTTCCCAGAGGAGGGCCTCCCTGAGCTGAACATTTATCTCCGGCGTGATGTGAGCCTCCGACGAACTTATAGTAATAACTGGCGGCAGTTCCTCTGACTATCGCCGCGGCTATTTCCTCTTTACTGAAACCTTCGGCAATAAGCCTGTTCTCATCCATCTCCATAAAAACACCGCAGGTCGAGTCAATCACCGGGACTTTTTTGGCAGCGAGCGCGGCCTGCTGCAGGGTATTTTCCACGTTCAGGTCTATGATGTCGGCCATATTCTCAAGGGTCTGTCCCGAACCGGCCTGACAGCTATAGTTCATTTTTGCTTCTTTGACCGTTCCATCCGGAGAGAAACTGGTGAACTTCATATCCTGGCCGCCCACTTCGAATATCGTATCAACCTCGGAATTGCAATACTTGACGCCGAGGGCATGACAGGTGATTTCATCGGTTACTCTGTCTGCGAGCTCTGCCCCCCGCTTCGCCAGCTCTTCCGATTTCTTCTTACTTACCAGGATTTTCTCATATAGTTTTCTCGCCGAGCCTGTTGCTCCGACTCCCGTTACAATCACTTGGTCTCGGTGCCTGCCGAGGTACTTTAGAACGCGCTTTAACGACTCCTCCGGATTGCCGTGAGTTTTGATGTAAAGTTTATCGAGGAGCTTGCCGGTTTTCAGCTCAACCAACGCTCCTTTTGTAGTTGTGCTTCCTCCGTCAATTCCCAGGACAACTTCGGTATTGGCAGGTATTTCCCCCTTTAATGTGATGGTGTTCTCGTTCACTTTACTGAGATATTCGAGAAGCGCCGGTGTGAATTGTCTTTTTTCCCTGCTGTATTCGGCTACTTTATCGAGTTGTTCGAGACTGAAAACCACGCTGTTGTTTTGCTCGATTCCTTTAACGGCTGTGCCTATGGCCGCTATGTTGTGATAATGCTTCGGCCTTATTATAGAAAGGCCGAGGAACTCTTCAAGGTTCTTTCTTATAAGATCATTAGTGAGAACTCCGCCGGTCGCGATAGCACTGTCGGAATTATTAGAT
>CBDURK010000312.1:0-3997 GCA_965369645.1 uncultured bacterium
ATTTTCCAGACAATTTCCGTACCTTTTTGTCCGGCTACCGGTGAGACGGCATGAACGTCCCCTTCCGATAGCCACTGTTCTATGGATCGTTCACTCAGCAGCGGTACGCCTTCACTGCCTGCATATTCGGATATGATTCTGATGTCTGCTCTTTTTCCCTTAACTTGTTGCCTATACAGAAGCGAATAAACCATCGTATTGTCGGCATAAACGACTGCCTCGGGGTCGAGCTTGTCGAATACTTCTTCGGCGAACTTTTCGGCTCCGTGATAACCAAACTTCCACGGCCTCAGGAACCATGTATAATCATTCCGGTAAGGGACATCCGCCCTGGTGGAGAGATTATATTCGAATTTTTCGGCAAGAAAAGGAACGGCTATATAAATAGGTATCGGCAGCAAAGCGAAGATGACAACTATCCAGCATAGAGTCTTGTATTTGAAGGTGGTAATAAGCAAATCAAAACCGACGCCAATCAGTATTGAAACCAGGCAATAAAAGGGTATGAAAAACGCGTACCTGTCCGGCACGGTATAACGATATGCAAATATAAAATACAGTATCAACAGCGCCAGAAGAACCTTCGCGAATCCGAAACCATGCGGCACTTTTGTAAGACCATAGATGCCGACGAAAAATAATAAGATGTTGGGTGAAGGGAAATTGTATGCAATAAGTATCAGGTTCTCTTTGATAATCTGTACCGATAGACTTACGTTGAGAACGTTGCCCAGCCATTTGTTGCCGAAAAATGCCGATGCCGCCGTAGCTGTAAAACTGCCACCCTGCATTATATCTTTGACTATAAGGTATCCGTATGGGGCGGCACCGATAATCCACATCAGAGCAATATTTCTAAAGTGTCCAAGATTAATGTGCTTTCGTTTCAATAGAATTATGCAAAATACCAGGTAGCAGGCAAATGCAATTATTGCGAACATATGGTTGGCGATTGCCAGGCCGTTGCATAGACCCAACAGATACAGATACTCCGCCCGCCTTGTCTTGAAGTATTGCAGCAGCATTAACAGTTCGGCCGAAAAAAGTGCCGTATAGAGAGTATATGTTTCTGCGATAACGGCGTGCCGCCAGAAGGTATGCGATAAAGCCAGACATAGAGCAGTAATTAACGCAGGTAAAAGCTTGTCCAGCCATATTCGCATCAGCAAAAACAAATTTGCAATAGCAAAGGCCGCCGCAATTGCTGAAATCAGGTTTATCCGGTGTGCGAACTCGCCGAGTGGAATTTGCTTTACCCCGATGCCGATAATATGATAAAGCGGATGTGAAAGCGCCAGCCCCAGCCTGCCTTCGATATCATTGTGCCATATCCGATATTGATACATACCGCTGTCCTGCCAGAGCAATCCCGGAGCACAGGTGGCCACATAAAGCGCCCCCGCTATTAAAAAGACAGCGACATAACTTGCTTTTAGATTGTTAACTTTGACCATCGATTATATAACTGCTATTGTTTTTTCGATTGGTTTATTGCTTTATAGAAGATAATCAATAGTCAATTAAATGGTAACTGTCAAGTATTGTGTATCTTCCGCAAACCGCATCACCCCCTCATAGATGGCGGGAATAAGCAGAGTATCTCCAGCCGCGAATTCAACTCCATCCCCGGCTCCTGTAATTGTCCCGGAGCCGGAAATAATAATCAACGTTTTCATCTGGCCTGCCGAAATCAGCAGCTCGCAGTTTTTCCCCTGGTGCCCTTTATCTACCTTGAAGTATTCAGAGTCCACCAGACGCCCCATCTTTGTTACCGAAAGATTATCACCGGACGAATCGAAGTGAATGCTTTTCAAAGCCTCTTCGATGTGCAGCTCTCTGCTATTGCCTGTATCGTCCACTCTGTTCCAGTCAAAAACCCGATACGTCGTATCCGATGGCATCTGAATCTCGGCTATCAGCAGACCTTGCCCGATGGCGTGTGTCGTCCCTGATGGAAGAAAATGACACTGGCCCACCTCGACCGATATCTTTACCAACATATCGGCTACGCTGCCCTTTTCTATCGCCTCGGTGAACTGCTCCTTTGTCACGCCATCTTTGAGCCCTTTATAAATCACCGCTCCGGGCTCGGCCGATATAATATACCAGCATTCGGTTTTCGGCTCTCCCCTGCCCATTTGCTTGCATGTCTCGGTGTCGGGGTGCACCTGTACGCTAAGGATATCCTGCGCATCTAAAAATTTAATCAAAAGCGGAAACGCCACGGGGAAATTTTCATCTCCTGTTATTTCTTTAGGATATTTTCCGATGGCTGATTGAAGAGTCTGCCCTGCTAATTCTCCGTTTGCGATTACGGATTTATCTTCCGGCAAATCGGCCAGTTCCCAGCTCTCACCGATTTTTTCACCCGCCGGTAAATCCTTATCGAAAACCTCTCGCAGCTTCTGCCCGCCCCAGATGCGCTGTTTATATATCGGTCTGAATTTTAATGGATACGCCTTCACGCGGCCTATTCTAACCACAACCTCCCGCCCCGTCCACAATATGATTTAAGGGATTTCTTTTTTTGCTATTCCACGGATTTGAGCCAATTCGAGGCAATGTTGGCCAAATCAAGCAAATCCACCCTGCCGTCTTCTGTAATATCTGCTCCCTTACACCAATTGTTCCGGCAATCACAGTCTGTATTGAGCCATTGAGATGCGAGGGTGGCAAAATCTTTGAAGTCAATATAGCCGTCCTGTTCCAGATCGGGTAATTGAGATAGGTTTTCATTGACCCAATGTATTGCGTTGTGATGATCCTCTTCGGGCATATCAAGATTAAAGACAATCCAAAATGGATTCGAACTTGTGATATTAGGTTCGCTGCTCGTGTTGTAAAGCTCCAGCGTGAGCAGATAGATGCCGTTGTTCGGATCGTTGTTGCCAACGCCATTGAGCGTATATCCTAAGTGCTTATGCCATGAGCGGTCTCCGGCAACAGGGATGTCGAAACCCTCGACAAAACCAGCGCCGGTCTGGCACGTAGCGAAAGTGCTGCCGAAAAGAAAGCTTACTGTCAGCATTTCATCGGTATTGGGGTCGAGGACATCAAAGCCGTTACCGTTCCATTTTTTCAAAGCATCGAGGATATTGAAGCCGACGGACGAGCCGGCGGGAAACATGCCTGGGTGTGAGTCGAATCCCGGCTCGTCAGTCCAGAAGAAAAACAATGCGTTAAGTTCGCTTGCGAGTGCGTGCGGCTCAACATGAATTGCGTTGCAATCGTCCAGTTCTATCCCGAAATCAGCTTCATGTAGATTAGGATCAACATGAGCACGAGTCTGGACAGGAAGAGAAAACATTAAAATTACAAGCAAGATCGTAAATGTCTTGGATATTGTCATATTCTTTACTCCTCTTTTTTAAGCAAAATCCCAAAGCCGGTTATTGTGCGACTTCGGGGTCGAAATTATTAGTCTTTGGATTCACATAAACGTCACGAAAGCTCAGGCTGTTGGCGTGGCCGTCCAGAAATCCATAGTTTGAGCGGGCCTGCCATGATTGTTTCCGTCCGCCATGAGCATTGCTCTGGATTTGCCTTGCGGCCAGGACCGGCGGCGAATCGGGTTGGCCGGGAACCATCCAGCTCTCCACATGAGGGTGGTCCGCTCCGGCGAAAGGCCCCTCGAAAGCCATAATGAGAAAATGCACGGTCGATGACGGCCTCGGCACCTGCGACAGTTTCCGGTAAGATTTGCTGGGTGCTACTTCGGTAAGATAATTATTGACGCCGTAACTTGTTTTGCGAAACTGGTCGGTGCTCGGTGGTACAGGCACTCCCTGGCCGCCTTCTTCCGCCGACCAGTGGGGGCTTTTGTCTATGGGAGAGCGATGCAGCAGCTTATCGCTGTAATACGTAGCCAGAGTGTTGACCCAGGCCACATCCTCTTTCGCATGCGCTCCACCGTGAGCCAGCCCGACATCGATAAAATGTCCTTCCCAGTCCATCATATACATCCAGTGGGCAAGTTCCATATTCCGCATATTCGACA
>CBDURK010000313.1:0-3995 GCA_965369645.1 uncultured bacterium
CATCCCGGCCGGATACTGATCCTTAACCGGTCCGGTCATGACGATCGGCTCGGCGGTGGCCGCATAACCCGGATTCATGATCGCGTAGATTCCGTCGGTAGTATGACAGGCCATATCGCCCAGAGCGCCTGAGCCAAAATCGACCACACCCCGCCAGTTGAAGGAATGATAGACATCCTTTTTGTAAGGACGCATTGGGGCCGAGCCTATCCATGCGTTCCAGTCCAGAGTTACGGGGATCGCATCTGATCCGGCCGGCCGGTCGCCACCCTGAGGCCATACCGGGCGATTTGTCCATGTGTGAAACTCTAAGACGTCGCCGACCGCGCCAGCCTTAATGAATTCGTACGCCTTCCGCCATCCATCGTCACCATGGCCCTGGTTGCCCTGCTGGGTCACAACCTTAGTATTCCTAGCGTAGGCTGCTGCCAGTAACTGCGCCTCGCGAACGGACCAGGTCAGCGGCTTCTCGGTGTAGCAGTGAATGCCCATGGAAACGGCGGTCATCGACGGGGCAAAATGAGTGTGATCGGGAGTCGCTACGAAAACGACATCGAGCTGCTTGCCGTGATTTTCGAAGATTTTGCGCCAGTCCGTATAACCGGCCGCTTGCTCCCAGCCTTTCTTGCCGTGGACGCCACCCCACCGGGTTTTGTCAACCTCGGCGAAGGCGATGCACTGACAGCCTTCACCGTGGGCTGCGCCGGTATGGGCTCCGCCTCGTCCGCCTACAGCGATAAATCCAACCTGGAGTTTTTCATTGAGTCCATGGGCCCGGATGAGGCTCGGGAAACCAATAGATGCTACCGCCCCAAAGGCAGCGGTGCGTTTGATAAACTGACGACGTGTAATGTTTGACATAATCTTTGCTCCTTAACTTTCAGTGAATGTTAAATCGATCTTTATTCTAATCGTATCCGACGGGTTGTCGGCCCGAAAACAGCCTTATACACATTGGCATATGACTCAAACATCCTACCCATAAGTGCCCAACCAATCAACGCCTCCTGCTCTTTAGCTCTTCGGGCACATTTATTCATACAGTGCTCAAAGGACAACATCTAACCAGTTGCCAATTAGGTTATTTATTCTATCCTGTTTATCTAAGGCATGCAAGCTCTATTTTTTAGAACAATAAGCAATTTATCGTTCTTTTTTAACAGTTTCAACCTCCTGTTTCACATCGTCCATCAGTTTCCGCCAATCCATGTAATGCGTGCGGGAAAAGAGTTGGGGATGATATTTTTTGGTTGCCACAGATGTATAGGCCTCCCATTCCTTAACCGCATTAGTCAGGTGGTCAACTGCACGCTTGTGATTGGTTGTACGTTGGGAATCAGCCCGGAATACGGCCAACTCAGCAGCACCGCGAATCTTGTCTGCATAGTAACGCCCTAAATAGGCCATGGCTTTAGCATCTGTCAACGTAGCCCTTAGCTCTTTGTTCTTGCCGGCTTTTCTACTTAGTTTTTTTATACCTTGCAATGTACTATTGGCCATTGCATCCAGCTTGTCAGCAACTTCCATGGGTGTGATACCGTCATAAGCCTTATTCTCAATGATGGCGGCTGCATAGTCCTGAACGGAAAGGATGCCCGAACCCCTGAGTGGAGGATGCTCGAAGAACTGATCCACAGGCAGGAATCCCTGATCGAAATTACACGCCTCCGGAGAAAACTGGAAATCATTGACCCTGAAAAAGAAATGATTGACCAACGGCACAATCTGAGAGGCCGCAGCCCAGGTATCATAGAGAAGGTCGGCATTGGCACGGGGGAAATGATGTGCCAATCTTTTTTCAAAATAATCGCGGTTAAGAGTCAGGTCATATCCCAAGCGTCCCCATAGCATAAAACGATACCAGTGTTTACGCACCTCCAGCTCGCCGAATAATTCGGAGTCCTTACTCACAAATTCGCGTCCGAAGACAAAGCCGTCCGGTCCCATATAAAAGCCGGCTTCATATCGCATCAGGTCACGCGGGACATTTTGTAAAAATTCCCGCACGTAATCCGCATCACCCCAACGGTATATAAAGAGGTCATCGTTACGCAAATTCAACCAGCATGGTACCTTGTGCTTTTCGAGAAGCTCGCGGTACTCAATATCGAGATAAGGTGAAGTAGTGGTTGAATAAAGACGCGCACGCGCATACTTATGACCCGTATTGAAAGGACCGTCAAAATATTTAAAGGCCGCTGTAATCTTACCCAGGTTGGCCTGGTGCTGGCGAAAGATAAAACGCAGCTTACGCTGGGGATCTGCCTGCTTTGCATCCATTACACCTTGTCCATAGGTACGCCAGAGCCACTGTTCAATACCACCCACATTCTTGATACGCTGATTGTTTATATGCTCGCCGGCTGTTACGCCAATACCGTCCACCTGGGGATAGGTCTTTAAGAATTCCCCAATGCAGTAACGCATATATGCGATGGTCTTTTCATTATCCGGCATATCATCGATCCCATGCCTTCCTTTGGCACCGAAGGTATAGATATTCCAATGAAAGATATGTATCTCAATGCCGCGAGCCTCAGCCAGATTAAACACACGATTCCAAAAGGCAATCTTCTCTTCCAAAGAAATCTTTTTAACCACCTTGAAACTCGAAGCGTCATATATATCCAGGTTATCAAAATGGCGATCTGTTTTCGTAGTAACGGTTTCTTTTATAACACAGACATCGTCGTAACCAATATCAGGATACTTGTCCAGTTTGACCAGACCCGGATAGGGATGCGTGGTCCAGAGGGTCAGCACGTTATAGCGATTGCGTGCCAGGGTATCCAGGAATTCCTGCCAGAAATCAAACTCCCACATAACCGGAATATTTTTCTGGGCAGCGGTCCCTGTATCGTCATAGCTGGGCGCACGCCCGTCAAAGGGAATATTAAATTTGAGTCCCCGCCGAAAGATATAGGGCTTGCGTGCCTTTTCCTGTATGTCTTTTAGGCCGCCTCCCAAGTTCACCATTTCCGCGACCTCCAGACCGCCATACATGGCACCCAATGAGTCACCACCGACGATCCGTATCGTATTATTACCCTCGCGTCGGATACGAAATGACTGAGGCCCCATGCCAGCCTTAAATATATCAAATACAATACGCACATCCGCATCATCCCCATCAACATCATAATTCTTATCGAGCAAGGCCTGTTTGATATCTCCTGCCGCAAAGGCTATGCGTGGATCCTGCTGATCATAGATAATGGCAACCTTCTGCCCGGCGATACAGTTGGTATTCGCAAAAACAATTGAGGTTATAAGAATAATAAGTAAAAGAGCCGGTCTTCTTTGTATAACACTCATATTTTTCTCCTTGAGTAGAATTCAATAATAATCTTTTCTACATGATATACTCTCAACAAACCATGGAAGTCAATCAATATTAGGCTGTCTTATTTCTTATAGACTTATGCGTGGAGTTCCTCTGCTATTGTTTTAAATCAACCGGGGCCTATACCGAATTGATCAGTATAAGCCCCGAGTTAATACAAATCCATAATATCAACTATGCAATCTTAGCTGCCGGTCGGAGTTTAACGCGCATAGAGACGAATATCGTCAAAGTACATCATACCTGCACCGCCTGCCACTGGATTATCCTTATCGCCAAGGCCAATAGTAATCGTATTGACGAAAGGCAGGGTCACTCCCTGGTCGGCAAAGGCCTGGAGGTCGATATTCCATACGGTCCAGGCTATTACTTGCGCTGCGTTAGGATTATCATTATTGACCACTGCGCTGCCGTTAAGGGCAACGTACAAATTCTCGGCAGCGTTAGCCGAATTGCCTCGGAACCAAATTGTTAGTGTGTTGAGACCTTTGAATGTCCAGTCACGATTGGAAGTTAAAGTCAAGGTCGCCTCTGATTTCCCGACAGTGTTGTCATAAGACATCGGCATCGATTGACTGCCACCGTGAACGATAGTCTGTTCGGCAAAAGGTGGATTGGCATTACCAACGACTGAGCCGTTAATGGCCGGGTT